>DAOTDH010000054.1:0-4129 GCA_035453545.1 Minisyncoccota bacterium | reverse complement strand
CGGACAGTTCTCTGTCAGAGAATACTCAATACACCTATGACGTACAATTTAATGACAGTGTAGGAAATACAGGTAGTTATGGTACCGTTGCTTCAAAATATACCCTAACCGACACCCCCACCAATCTCTCTGCCTCTTCCGACACAGACAGTGTAACTTTAGCTGTCGACAGTTTCCCTAATGATACCAGCGGACAATCTGGGTACTATTTCTCTCGTTCGGGAGCTAATTCTGGCTGGATCCAAACTAACTCGTGGACAGATACCGGAGTGTCTTGTAGTCATTCATATACCTACTCACTTAAATATCGAAATGGGGATGGTCTAGAATCAGACTCTATTTCTCTCACTCAAACCGCCGCCGGCTGTCGTTCTTCTTCTGGTGGTACCGTCCAAAGCCAAATCTCTAACCTTCTCGCCATGGGCAACACTGAACTAGCCAACGAACTGCAAGACCAATACCAATTACCACCTTCTCTCCCTCTTCTGCTGGCTAAAGTCATCGCTCTGAAAGCCGAGATCGCTAGACTCCAAGCCCTCGCTTCTCCCTCCTGTCTCTTCACCCGTGATCTCACCCTTAATACTAATCATCCAGAAGTTAAATGTCTCCAACAATACCTAAACACTCATGATTATCCCGTATCTTCCACTGGCCCTGGTTCTCCCAACCACGAAACGACCTACTTCGGTTCTCTCACCAAACAAGCCTTAATTAAGTTTCAACAAGCCAACAACATTAAGCCGGCGGTGGGGTACTTTGGGCCGATTACGAGAGCTTTAGTTAGCAAGGCAGAATAACAACCCCCCCAGAAAACCCGCCACACCTCGGGCTCACTTGAGGTCTGGCGGGGAAAAGGGCGGGAAAAAAATTACAACACATTTAAAATGTTCAACATCCGATGTTGGACATTTTTCGGGTTTGAAATTGAAATTATAGATTTTCGTGGTAGAATTTGAGAATGGAAAAAAAATCTAAACAAGTTAAGTATGAGCATTCTAAGTTAGAGAAAAAGTGGCAAGCTAAATGGCGCAAAGATAAAATTTACGAGACCAAAGAAGGGGGCAAGAAGCCCAAAGCTTTCGTTCTTGATATGTTTCCTTACCCGTCAGGCGAGGGGCTTCATGTTGGTCATCCAAAAGGCTTCATTGCGACCGACGTCTATTCACGCTTTAAGCGGATGAACGGCTTCAATGTTTTGCATCCGATGGGTTGGGACGCTTTTGGTCTGCCGGCGGAGAATTATGCCCTTAAGAATAAAATTAATCCGGAGATTGCTGTTAAGAAGAATGTTAAACATTTTAAAGAACAGTTAGAGAAGATTGGTTTTGATTATGATTGGTCACGAGAGATTAATACCACAGACCCAAAGTATTATAAATGGACACAATGGATTTTCTTGCAACTTTATAAAAAAGGTCTAGCTTATCAATCTTTCGAACCGATCAACTGGTGTCCCTCGTGTCAGACAGGCTTAGCCAACGAAGATTTAGAAGCGGGTAAGTGTGAGCGTTGTGGTTCGGAGATTGAGAAGAAGCCAATGCGTCAATGGGTTTTGAAAATTACTGATTATGCCGAACGTCTCTTGGCGGATCTTGGGGCTTTGAATTGGCCTGAATCGATTAAAGAATCTCAACGTAATTGGATTGGCCGAAGTGAAGGAGCAGAGATTTCTTTTCCTCTTAAAAATAAGTATAAGTACGTTATTCTCCATGGTTGGCGGAGCAATGGGCAGAGTTGCTTTATCCCTTGGCTCAAAAAAGAGTTGGAGGCCAAGGGTCATGAAGTAATTGCTCTCGATTTGCCCAACCCGTTCTTGCCCGACGTGATCGAACAGGCCGAATATGTCTTATCGAAGGTTAAGTTCGATGAGTATACGATTTTAGTTGGGCATAGTCTGGGCTCAGTTGTTTCTTATCGGATCTTAGAGAAACTAAATAACCCGATTCGTAAGTTAATTTTGGTGGCAGGTTTGATTGAACCCAAGTTTCGAGACAAGGAGAGACCGCTCGCAAAATATTTGATAGATTGGAAATTTGATTTTAATAAGATAAAGAAGAATGTTCAAGAAGTTGTGATTCTTGAAGATAACAATGATTCGATTATTTTTGACGGGGAGTCATCGGTTATACAACAAGCACTAGGTGGATTAACTTACCGCTTAGACGCTAACGAACCGCATTTTTGTAGCCTAACAGAACCAAAAGTTCTCGAACATTGTCTCGATCAAATAAAAGTTTTCACCACACGTGCCGACACTTTGTTTGGAGCAACTTATCTCGTTCTGGCGCCCGAGCATCCCCTGATAAAAAGTTTGTCACATCAAATAAATAATTCTAAAGAAGTTGAGAAGTACATCAAGAAGGCGAGCAAGCGAAGTGAGATAGAACGTACGGCTGAAAGTAAGGAGAAGACTGGGGTAGAGCTTCAAGGTCTCTTGGCGATTAATCCAGCTGACGGGCGGGAGATTCCTATTTGGGTAGCTGATTATGTCCTCCCTGATTATGGAACGGGGGCAATTATGGCGGTGCCGGCTCACGATATTCGCGATCATCAGTTTGCGAAGAAGTTTAAATTACCGATGATTCAAGTTATTGAGGAAGACTTACCCACCAAATTGGATCATTGGGGTGAAGCCTATGCGGGCCTTGGCAAATTAATTAATTCCGGCACCTTTACTGATCTTCTAAGTGAAGAAGCCAAGTCCGGAATTACCAAAATGGTAAACGGGAAATTAGTTATAAAATATAAATTGCGTGATTGGGTCTTCTCGCGTCAGCGTTATTGGGGCGAACCAATCCCGATTATTCATTGTCCTAAATGTGGCGTGGTGCCGGTACCAGAAAAGGATTTGCCGGTTGTTCTCCCGAAGGTCAAGAGTTACGAACCGACAGGGACAGGTGAGTCACCGCTCTCGGCGATTGATAAATGGGTCAATGTTAAATGTCCGGTTTGTCATGAGAAAGCCAAGAGAGAAACCAATACTATGCCTCAATGGGCCGGTTCCTCTTGGTATTATTTGCGATATATTGATCCTAAAAATTCTAAGAAACTTGTTGATAAGAAGAAAGAACGTTATTGGTCTCCGGTTGATATGTATGTCGGTGGGACAGAGCATGCAACAAGGCATTTAATTTACGCCCGTTTTTGGCACAAATTCCTTTTTGACCTTGGAGTTGTTAGCCAGCTTGAGCCATTTGCCCAGCTAAAGAACCAAGGGATGATTCTTGGATCAGATAACCGTAAGATGAGTAAACGTTGGGGTAATGTTATTAATCCAGACGATATTGTTCGTGATTTTGGAGCGGACACCTTACGCGTCTATGAGATGTTTATGGGGCCCTTCGAACAAGGGGCATCTTGGAGTACTGATAATTTGATGGGAGCAAGGCGCTTTGTCGAGAAAATTTGGCGTCTGGCAGGAAAAGTCTTGGTGGAGCGAAGTCGCATTTCGGGCTCACTTGAAAAACGACTTCTCACCACCGAATCTTACTCAGGGCGAATTGAAGTTTTGCTTCATAAAACAATTAAACAAGTTACCGCTGATATTGATAATTTTAGCTATAATACAGCCATATCGGCTTTAATGATTCTCACTAATGAATGGGAAAAGAGCGAATTTATCCTCGAGACCAACTGGAAGATATTCCTCAAGCTCGTTGCCCCTTTCACCCCACATATCGCCGAAGAGCTATGGTCATTAACTGGAGAAAAAGGGTCTATTCATCTAGCCAAATGGCCTAAATACGAAGAGTCCAAACTAAAGAGTGATACGATAACTCTGGTTGTTCAAATTAATGGTAAGACTCGAGATTCCTTTATTGCCCCAGTTGATATCTCTGAGAAAGAAGCCTTAGAAATGTCTCTTGCTAGTGATAAAATCAGAAAATGGGTAGGTGATAAAGTCCCTAAAAAGGTAATTTACTTGCCAAACCGCTTGTTAAATATCGTTACTTAGAAACATTTGACTTATTTCCTCATTAATGATACAACTATCGTAATATGAATATGCCATTTAAAGATATAACCAAGAAGCTTTTGGCTGAGCTACCCGTCCGTAGTCGAGACGTGCTTATTAAGCGTTATGGTTTAGGCAAGGTCTCCAAACGAGAAACTCTCGAAGCTATTGGCG
>DAOTDH010000053.1:0-4161 GCA_035453545.1 Minisyncoccota bacterium | reverse complement strand
CTTTAAGCTATTGCCCGAAGAAGAATTAGAAAAACTGCGCGCTAAAGGGCTCCTTCAGGCTTATGAAGTGCGTCTGCAGAAGGAGGTTTAATGTCTTCTCAATGGCCTAAAAAAGTGTTAGTATGATCTGGTTTGATGGGGGGCCTATAGTCTAGTGGTACGACGTGTCATTCGCATTGACAAGGCGCGAGTTCGATTCTCGCTAGGTCCACAATCCGAAACTTTGTCGAAAAATTATACAGCATAAGCACCTTTAGTTCAGTCCTGCCCCGTTAAATAACTTGGACGTTTAGCTCAGTTGGTTAGAGCGTACGATTCACATTCGTAAGGTCACAGGTCCGAATCCTGTAACGTCCACATCAAGTCCAAGTCTTTATTTAACGGGGTGAAGTTAGAGCGTACGATTTTCACTCCGCACGGCGGGGCAAGTTCGAAAGGTCAGAGGTTCGAATCCTCTTGGGTCCACAGAGTAAAACTAGCTTTGTTTATTGTTAAATTTAGTGAAGATGTAAGAGACAAAGATAATGAGTATTGTAACAACTATCGCGTAAGTAAACTTGGCTAGGAGAGTGTTTTTGTCTAAGATAAAAATAGTATCAATAAGTGATTTGATCGCTTCGTTCCAAGCGAGACCCGCGACGAAGCTAAAGCCGGCTAAGATTAGACCAGCCGTTTTTTCTCTAGCTTGAGTTTGGAGAATTCTTAATTCGTGGGCTTTTCTACTTTCTTCTTCCATATGTATTATTATATAATTTTTCGGCTTCTTGGAGAAGTTCGGCAAATTGATCAATACCAGTTTGCCAGAAGTCGGGTTGGCTAATGTCGAGACCGAGGTCTAAGAAGATTTGTTTGGGACTCTGGGAGAGACCGGCCCCTAAGAACTTCTTAACTTCCTCTATAAATTTAGGCTTCTCGCGCACCTTAGTCTGGAGCGCTTTGGCGATAAGTAAGCCACTGGCATAAGAATAGACGTAGAAGAAATTGCGGAAGTGACTCCAGTAGACCCACCAATTCTCGCTTCCCCTAGGGAAGCTGACGGCCGAGCCCAAATATTTTTTCATTTCTTTTTGCCAGAGTTCGCCAATTTTTTCTTTGGCTAAATAACCCTGTTTGCGGAAGGCACGGTGGAGCTCTTGCTCGAAGCGGTAAGCAGCTACCTGACGGAAGATGGTCGAGACTTCGTCATCAAGTTTAGCCATCATCATAGCCAGCTTTTCTTGGTCAGCTAATTTTTCGCGCAAGGAGGCCTGCCCGGATTGCTCATGCAGACGGGACAAAACTAAATCCTCAAAGAAAGTGCTCGCCACTTCGGCCGTGGAGGTCGGGGTGCCAAAGTAGAGAGGGCGACTCATTTTTCTTGTGAGCTCATTATTGATACCGTGGCCCACTTCGTGAGCCAGTGTCTTCACATCACGCCACTGCCCAGTATGGTTGAGGAGAATATAAGTGGGGAGGGTTGAGGAGTAGTGGGCACAGAAGGCGCCATCACTTTTGCCTTTCTTCGGTAAGACATCAAGTTGACCGTTTTTTATGAAGCTCGCAAAAATTTGGCCGAGCTCAGGATCAAGCTTCGTCAATTGTTGACTGACTAATTTCTCGGCTTCGACAAAAGACCATTTCTTATCTATCTGGCCAACGGGGGTGCCTCGCTCGAAGTAGGTCAGTTTGTCTTGCTTTAGAATTTTAGCCTTGAGTTTGTAATAACGCTGGGCTAAAGAGAAATTGTCTTCGACGGTGGCGAGCATGGCTTCGACTGAACTTTTGTCGATGTCGTCACTCACGAGACGTAAGGTCTCCGGCTCCTCGGCTTCGCGAATTTGGTCAATCGATTTTTTGTATTCCAACACCGCATTCAATTCTTGCTCGGCGACGGGGGCCCAAGCTCGGAGAATCTGATTAACATTTTGCCCAGCCTTATCACGCTTCTTTTTGTCTTGATGGGCACAATCGGCAAGAAGAGTGGGGAAGTTTTGCCCCCCGCGTTCTTCTTCGGCTAAGAGTGATTCGACGAGGTCAACCCAACGGCGATAACTGGTGTCGGAGAGATGATTAAGAATTTTTTCCTCCGCATCCGTTCGGACGAAGCGCGCGGTCTCGAAGAGGCGCTCAAGAAAACGCTGGTAAGGTTTTAGTTCGGGAGCTTTTAAGAATTTTTTCTGCGTTGCTAGCGAGACTTTGCTTAAGTTAAGAGTGAAGAACTGAATGTCGTTCTCAATTTTTATCGCTGCGTCTTTAGCGTGATTAAGTCCGGCTTTTATCTTAGTGTTATTTTTCTCTTGTTCACTGCGGAGCCAGAAGTAATAACAAACTTGGTCGTTGGTGCCAAAATTGGCGACCCAAGTCTCGTACTCCTTAAGAGCGACCGCCAGCACCTTGGGGTCATTTAAGTAGTCCTTACGGATTTTCCATTTATTAATAAAATTGTAACTAGCCTTAAGACTAGCTTCTTGCTTCTGAGCAATTTGCGGATCAGTGTCGCCCTTAAAGAGGGGATTTAGGTTCCATTTCATAATGGTTATTATACAGGAAAAAGGTTTAAAATCGAGGGCCTGTTGGTTCTTGTTTTTTTCTTTCTTTTTGGTATGATACTGTTACGACTTTTGATTCTTGAGTCAATTGTCATTAGTTTTTTGTCAAACAATATTCCGCGGTAGCTCAGTTGGCCCGCCCGCAACGCCTGAGCGGCTTGCGATGGCGGACGGGTAGAGCGATAATATAAAGGTGTTCTACACCTACGTATTAAAAAGCGGAATAGATGGTAACCTGTATATAGGCTGGAGTGATGATTTAAAAGAGAGGATTAAGAAGCATAATAATGGCTTGGTTAAGGCCACTTGTCCTCGTCGACCATTAACTCTGGTTTATTATGAAGCTTGCTTGAGTAAAGAGAAAGCAATAAAGAGAGAAAAGTATTTTAAGACAGGTTTTGGTAGAAAGTTTTTGAAAACAAGAATATAGATTCCGCGGTAGCTCAGTTGGTAGAGCGGCCCGCTGTTAACGGGTTGGTCGTAGGTTCGAGTCCTACCCGCGGAGCATTTTTTAAGCCTTATTTTTCAAGGCCCATTTAGGACAACCTAGATAGGGTTCAGAACTTTTGGTATACTCTAGTTATGAAAACTATTTTAGTAGATGCTATCCATTGCTTCGTATCTAAGACGGGGGAGGTTTTTGAAGAAATGTACAAACTTCTCGAGACCTATCCAAACAGGAAGATTATTCTAACTGGTGCTAATGATGAAGAATTTAAAAAATTCGGACTAGAGAAAATACCCTACGAAGTTTTTACTCTTAAACATAACCCAGAAAAAACTGACCCAGAGTACTACAAAAAGATGCTAGAAAACTTTGGCTTAAATAAAGATGACGTCGTTTATTTTGAACACAGCAAGGAGGCATTTGATATCGCCCAATTCGTAGGGGTAACTTCTTATTTTTACGACAACGACAAAAAAGATTTAGTTAGCCTTAAGGAATTTTTAGATAATAATCTATGATAACAATAATTTTTGAAGCTCACGGCACAACCTTTGACAATGAGGCCCATCTTTCTTCTGGGCATAATGGTGTAGCTCTTTCGCCTTTAGGCGAACAACAGTCTAAAGAAATGGGGGTTAGATATAAGGATGACCATTTTGATGCCGTTTTTGTTTCAGATTTACAAAGAGCAGTTAGAAGCGCGGAGATTGGTTTTGGTGATAAATGGCCAATTATTAAAGATGCTCGACTGAGGGAATGTGATTATGGAGATTTCACGCAAAAACCAAGCGAACAAGTAGATGCTCAAAAGCCCTTTAGAATTATTGAACCGTTTCCAAATGGGGAAAGTTACACTCAAACTACTGCCAGAATGAAATCCTTTCTAGATGATTTGAAGAAAAATTATGATGGCAAAAGAATTATGATTATCGGGCACAGGGCAACTCAGTACGGATTAGATAATCTTATAAACGGTATTTCTCTTGAAACCTTAACTTCTTCGCATTTTAAGTGGCAACCTGGATGGGAGTATCAATTTTAATATCCAGTACCCCGCTAATCTGAAGTTCTCTCTCAATTCCAATCCAGTTTAGGGCTCTGAATTTGCTTACTAAGGGGAGCCGAGAAGTAAAATAAGGACGCCCAAGATAGGGCGTTTTTATTTTCTTCGAGGCGAACGCGGGA
>DAOTDH010000052.1:0-4246 GCA_035453545.1 Minisyncoccota bacterium | reverse complement strand
GCGGCCTCTCCCGACTTCACCAAGGCTTCGACGGGCAGGCAAGGTCTGGGCGGGGAAGAGGGGGGGAAGAAAAAAAGAAGGGTCACCACGTTAAGCGTTGGTGACCCCTTGTTGGACTTAGGTGGGTTATTCGAGGACATACACTTTGACCAGTGCCGTTCCTCTCTTTCCCATCTCCAGATCCAGTTTTTTCTTTACTCCAGTCGAGACGTCTAGGTTGCGACCAGCAACATAGGGGCCACGATCTTTAATTGTGGCAATGACTCTTTTGTTGTTGTCTGGGTTGACGATCAACAATTTTGTCTCGAGCGGGAGTCTCTTGTGGGCGACAATCATCTCTCGAGGGTTGAATCTTTCTCCATTGGCCATTTTGTGGCCTTGAAGTTCTGACCCATAGTAAGATGCTGTCATCACAATCCCTTCGGGCACTGGTAGCTCATGATTATTAACAATCACTACCAGCCAGGTGATTACGAGCACAGACAAAACTTTTCTCCTTTTTTGTTGGTCCTCTTCCTCGTTGGAAGAGAAAAATCCTTTTCTATTGTAATACGTTTTGGTATTTGCGTCAATTTTGTCTAACCGTGAGCCAGGACTAGGCCATAAGTGCGATTAAAGCCAGCTTTTTTAAGAAGTTGGCGGATTTCGCCAATGGTGGCACCGGTGGTGGAGACGTCGTCGATAATAACAAAAATCTTACCCGAGGTACTGTTTGAAGTTGGACTTCGAGGAGCCCAGAAGTCCAACTTCGAACACAGGCCCCCTTTTGGGTTTAACTTAAAAGCTCCTTTTAGATTAACGAGTCGTTGCTTGCGATTTTTAATTGAGACTTGGGTGGGGGTGTCTTTTATTTTTTTAATTAAGTTCGTTTCGAGGCAGAATTGTTCTGGGTTGATGTCTGCCATTTGCTTAGCGAGTTCTTCGGCTTGATTGTAACCTCTCTCGCGACGACGAGTGGGTGAGAGGGGAACGGGGATTACGATAATCTGAGTGGGGAGCTTGTTCGAAGTCCAACTTCGAGGAACCCAGAAGTTGGACTTCGAACAAGCGACAATTAGTTTATCGGCAAGTTCTTCGAGCAACGTGTCACTCATTGCTTGGGCGAAGGTCTTAGCTAAATCAATCCCTCTTTTATATTTAAGCGCCCAGACCGCTTGCTTAACAATTGGCGAATTATAATCGAAGACCGAAAAAATTTTCTCTTCACCTGAGCAAAAACTTCTCGGTAAATTATTGAGACACTCTTGGCAGAGTCTTGTTCCTTCTCTCTGACAACCAAAACAGTAGCAAGGAAAAATTAGATCAAGAGACTTGTGGATAATTCGCTGGAAAAAATTAGTAAGCTTTAACTTTCTCATGCTATAATTATAACAAAGTAAGCGAATTATACTCATGAGTTTTTTGGATAATTTTAAAAAGACTATTTCTCAAAGCATTCGTCCCAAAGAGAGAAGTGCTGTAGCTATTGATTTTGGTATTTCTTCTGTCAAGGTTGTGCAATTACGCAAGGAACATGGTAAGGCTATCCTCGAGACTTATGGCGAACTAGCTTGTGGTCCTTATAATGATTTAGCAGTTGGTCAAGCGACCCCTCTTTCTACTGATAAATACGTTGAATTAATTCGTGACTTGTTTAAAGAAGCTAATGTCACTGCTAAAATTGGAGCTATCGCTATACCGCTTAGTCATAGTCTTATTGTTTCGGCTGAGATCCCCGAGATCCCTGAGGCTCGCCTGCCTGAGGTTATCCCCCTCGAGGCCCGCAAATATGTTCCTGTTCCTATTTCTGAAGTTATTCTTGACTGGTGGGTTGTTCCTCGTAGTCAGTCAGACTTTGCTCCGGCCGTTGATGCCAGCACTCAGAGTTCAGAAGAAGTTATGTCTTCGACAGACGGCAATAGTGGTCGTAAGATGGAGGTCCTTATTGCTTCTATCCACAAGGACTCTGTCCGCGAATACCAGTCTATTGTCAGTAAACTTAATCTTCAGGTCGATGCCTTTGAGATTGAGACTTTTAGCTCTATTCGTTCGGTTATGCCCAATGACCTCTCGGCAACGGCTATTTTAGATATTGGTGCCGGTTCGGCGAAGATTGCTATTGTTGATTATGGTATTGTCCGCCTCTCTCATACTATTCCTAAAGGTTCTCAGGATATTACAGTCTCCATTTCTAAATCTCTTAGCATTCCTTTTGCCAAGGCGGAAGAGGTCAAGCGTCGCTTAGGTTTGGTGGGAGATATTGAGAAGGGTGATTTAGTCGAGATGATTAGTCCAACTGTGGAATACATCTTTGCCGAAGCTAATAAAACTATGGTAAAATATCAGAAAGAACATAAGCGCTCCATCAATAAAGTTGTTCTGATCGGAGGAGGCGCTACTCTGAAGGGGATTCTCGATATTGCTCGAGGGATAATGGGGGTTCCAGTTGTGCTTGGCTTACCATTCGATAAGGTCGAAGCTCCCGCTTTTCTTAACAATGTATTAAAAGAAGCTGGTCCCGAGTTCGCTGTCGCTATTGGTTTAGCCCTGCGCAAACTCGAAGACCTCTAAATTATTTCTTGGTCGAAGTTAAATTAATTTTTTTATGGATAGCAAAATACCAACATCATTTATTCCTAAGGATACCATTCGCACCGATCTTCGAGAGCGACGCGAACCAGTGAGTATCTTTTTTATCATCTCCCTTTTTATCCTAGCCGGTTCCTTAGTTTATTTAGCCAGTATCTATGTATATCGGACTGTGGTTTATAATGACATCAATAAGCCTTGCCCTAGTGAGGGTGTTAGTGGTTCTTGTGGTTTGAAAGCTTCTCTTGATATTGAGGTAAGAGAATTTCAAAGTCAGAAGCTTGAAGATCTGAAGAAACTCGATACTAAGCTCAAGAATGGTTCGACCGTTTTAAGGAGTCATATTACGTTGCGCCCCCTCTTCGACTTACTTGGAACATATACTGGGGCCAATATTCAGTATCAGAAGTTTGAGTACCGTGGCGACAATGACGTCCTTACTGTTACTATCAATGGTATTGCTAAGAGCTACGAAGATATCGCTTTCCAGCAAAAAGTTTTTGCCAACGAAGTAGGAAAGGGTATTCGTGATTTTTCTTTCTCCGACTTCAATGTTGACCAGAAGGGGCAAGTTTCTTTCAAATTAACTTTAGTGGTCGAATCTTCTTTATTATCATATAACCAAGACTAGCAATATGACACGACTAATCTTAATCGTTTTAAGTTTAATTCTGGCGGGCTTTATCGTATTCTCGGCTGGCGGGGTAATATTGAATGGTAGCACCGACCCAACAATGCAAAAGATCTTTCTCGGGAACAATCCTCAAGGCCTAAAGCAACTCCTCGCCCAAAAACAGACTTACAATGATGCTCTTACTAATGCCGGCAAGTTGAAGTCTAAGATCGCTAGTCTTGAACAAGCCGAGAAGAGTATTTCTGCGGAAGATTTGTCCAAGCTTGATAAATTCATCCCTGATCATATCGACAATATTAATCTTATTATCGATATCAACAATATTGCTGAGACTCAAGGTATGACCATCAAGGATGTTAAGGTTCGAAGTGGTTCCGATACTGGTGGAGCTACTGCCAATGACTTAGAAGGTCTCTCGACGAATGCTGTTGCTTCGAGCCGTAATACTATTGCTGACACCTATTTGTCTTTCTCTGTCACTGGTGATTATGAGGCCCTTCTTGGTTTTCTTGATAATTTAGCCAACAGTCTGCGGGTAGCCGATGTAACCTCCCTCTCTTTTAGTGTCGACGACAAGGGGGCCAACCAATATAATTTTGAGATTAAGACCCACTGGGTTAAATAATATATGAAAGACAAAATAATTTACCTAGTTCTCATTGTTGTCGTTCTCTTAGGAGCTTATTGGGCTTATACCAAGTTTTTGGTTGAGGATGTCCCTGTTGGTGGTGTGACTGTTACCGGTTTTGAAGATTTCGATTTGGGGATGGCCGACGAAGCGACGAAGCAATCTTATGAGTTTATTAAGATTCTCCAAAATACCGATGAAGTTACTTTAGATAATCTTGATATTCTCTCAAGTGATATTTTCCAAAATAAGTTAAAAGATTTTGGCAAACCAATCAATGATCGACCAGTTGGGCGAGCCAACCCTTTTGCTCCGGCCACCGGTGTTAGCAACCTAAGCCAGCCGGTCGCCTCAACCACAACAACAAATGGCTCAGATCTACCTCTTGGTGATGATCTTGGGGCGATTGTTGAGTA
>DAOTDH010000051.1:0-4256 GCA_035453545.1 Minisyncoccota bacterium | reverse complement strand
ACGATGCTGATATGGCCACCGCTCGCCGAGGGGCCCAACAGTCCGCCGAGAGACATGGGGTAAACTGGGACGAATTAAGTCCTGAACGACAAACTGTCCTTACTGACATGAGTTTCAATATGGGAGCCTCCGGAGGAGAAGGTCTCGATGGTTTTGACAATATGTGGGCAAACACCAGAGAAGCCCAGCGCACAGGAGACCAAGCAGCTTGGGATGCCGCTGGTGACGAAATCCTAAACAGCGAATACGCCGGCCAAGTTGGGCCCACCCGATCTGGCAACAATGCTGAATTAATGAGGAACAGCGACGGTACAATTATCGATGAGAGAATTGCCGGAGCTCGAGACGCCCAAGATTTCTGTAAAAAAACTCCTACTGCTGCTTGGGCCAGTCCTCTGAGACTTCTAAGTTATATCTTCCGCCCAGAGCTCGCTCTGGCCCAAACCTTCGTCCCGGTTCAAGAACAAGCCGGGCCATTAATGGACAAAACTGAGGCGATAAAAAAACAGACAAAAAATATAGAAACCAATACTGACGAGACAAGAAACTTGTCCATCCAAATTTGTACCCACTTAAGAGCTATCAAGCGCATCCAGCAACGTTTCGAGATAAAAATGGCCGAAGACGCTGATGTTATGCGCATCAAATCGACTGAGATCGAAAAATATCGCCAAGCGATGTTTGGAGATGATGGGGTGATAAAAAAGGGAGGTTCCAGGCTAGACAAAGATGGTAAAGAAGTACAAGATAGTGCCCTGTATGTCGAAAACACGAAGGCTTACTGGGAAGCAGAGGCTAGAGAAGCTGAAAATATCGCCTTCTTAGAAATGGCAAAAAGCTCTAATCCAAATATTGATGTTATTATTAATAATTTAAAAAATGACAACAGTCTATCACTAGAGTCTAACCTTGAGGAAAAGGCGACCTCTCCTATTACAGAGGTAAATGAAATCGACAGAAAAGTATTCGCAAGCAAGCGTATTCCCTTAGTATCTTCTTTGTTAAATATGATAGGCAAACCATTAGCTTTCTTAACAGGCAAGAATGTCTTTGCCCTAACAGACCCAATAAAATCAAATGTTGAAACATCTTATGAATTTTGGGATGATTTCGAAAAAGAATCCGAACCAAGAAACACCCGATTTGGTAGTTATTTAATAGCTGCCGACCAACTTGAGAACCAAAAGAACGCAGCCGTTGAAGCGGCTAGAGATGAGGCGGCTCAAGGACAAGGATTCGTGGGTGTCAGAACTTGTGCCATAAAATCTGACGACGGAAAAGAATGTAGCGTCTGGAAAACTATTCAGCCAGGAATCATTGTGAAAGAAGCTCAAACAGCAGCGATTAATTCTCGGCTAAGCATGTACGAAAAAGCTGACGAAATAGGAGAAGTTGGCCAAGGTAACGAACCAAGTGTCCCTGAAATTCTAGAAAACAAACCGAGTTCAGGTGGGGGAGGCGCTCTTGGCCCGGCAATGAGTTCTCCTGGAGATATCGTCAACAACTCTGAAGAATTAATAAGTGACGCCAGTACAGATGATGGAAACAGCGACGGAAGTGGTAACTCCAACGGAGACGGTGGTGCCGGTGGTGACGACGGTCTTGGCGGGACAGATTGGAGTGATTTGTCAGGTATCCTTGATGGCCTCTTCGATAACGACGATAATGCGAACCCCGAGGACAACCAAGCTATCCAAGCAATTCTCAACCTACTACGAGGTCTCCTTGATAGCTCAAGACCATGGATAATCTTCAAGGCCAAAGACAAAGAGGGCAACATCTCACTTATCTATTGGTATTCTCCTAATGCTGATAGCTGTCAGACAAGAGAACAATGGTTAGATGGCGACGATACAGTTCTTAAAGAAACGGGCTCTTCTCTAGGGAAACACGGGAGTATTCGAGTAACAATAAAATCTGGCCAGTCGCAAGATTACAAAATCAAATGTAATAACGCCAGAGGGGGGAGAGAACGAAATCTGACACTAAAAAGAAAATAACAAAAAAATGTTCTGTTACTCAAAATACAAAAAAGTAATATTCAATAATAAGGTTTTTTTTACAATGATAGCCTTGCTTTTGTTGTTTATCTCTACCTATCCTTTAAGTACGAAGGCAGAAGTAACCGACGAACAATGGATTGCCAATAAAAATCTAGAAATAGAATCATTCCAAAAAACAATTGATCAGCTAACGGAGGTAAACAGTGGTCTGCTTGAGAGTATCGCAGATTTAAAAAAAGAGAAGCGTTGGTGGTCAATAGACGCAGCTATCAATAAGTCTATTAAGGATTTCAACGAAACAATCACTAGTAACAATAGCAGGATAAGAACATACACCGACAGGGTCCTTGCTGCTGAAAAACAAATACAATCTCTCCTCTTAGAGAAAGCAACGACACCAGCTGAAAAAGCTACTGCTCAAAAAAAGTATGAGGATCTAACAAAAAATCGACGAAATAATCTTGTCGAGATGGTAAACGAAGCAAAAATTGAAGGAGCTGGAGCTATCGATAATGCTTCTTGTTTTACTATGCGTCATGGAATAAATATGGGTAACTGCCTAATGAGGGCGGCAGGGTGGACCGGTACTCTTGTAACCTACCTTTTTGCTAAGGTGTTGCATTTATCCAGTTTAATATTTGACGCTTCAATCTTTATGTCTATTACCATGACAAGAACATGGTTTACACTCACAGCAGTAAGTTCATCATGGAGTCTTGTCCGTGATTTTGCCAATATCTTCTTCATCTTTATCATGCTCTATGTAGCAATTGGCTCAATCTTTGAATTAGGGTATATTGGCGACCCTAAAAAAATGTTGGTTCATGTTATCATCGTTGCTCTTTTGGTAAACTTCAGCGGTTTTTTTGTTCGAGTTACGGTTGATGCTTCGAACATTTTAGCCTACGAATTCTACCAAGCCATGGGAGGGGGAGGATTCGAGTTCCAGACGATAGGAACAGAACTTGTAAAGAAACTCAGTCTCACCAAGCTCTACAACACAAACAAACCAGACAGTGATACCACTGATGCCTCTGTAATATTAGAACCAAATATAAACCGCCTAAGTTTCTTAAGTATCATAGTTCAAACTTTTGGGAATATCTTTATCTTCCTAGCGACATCTTTTGTCCTTCTTATCGCTTCAATTCTTTTTATAATTAGGACAATCGTTTTACTATTCTTATATATTGTGTCTCCTTTTGCCTTTATGTCGCAGATAATACCCGGCGGGAAATTCAACTATTTTAAAACTTGGCGAGACTTACTAATAAAGAACGCTCTTATTGCCCCGGGCTTCTTAGCCCCTCTTTATCTAGTATTTCTCCTACTCGGAGAAGGTGGCATCACTGACATAGGTGGAACATCTAGCACTGCAGGTTGGGCAATAGTTGGGGCAGGTTCTGGTACTTTAATTTTAATAAACGTCATAATCCTTGGGTTAGTGGTTTCTTGTATCTTCATCGCTCAAAAAATTGGGGTAACGGGGGCTGAGATAGCCCCAAATTTAGCCGGCAAAGCTACTGCTCTTGCCAGTCGTCCTCTTAGCCGTTATGGCGGACGTTTGGCTAATCGAGTAGGGACCACTATTGCTGGGTCAGAATATGCACAAAGAATTGCGGGGAGTTATCCAGGTCAATTAATACGCCGAAGTTGGGATACCGGTGTCTTAAGGTCAGCGAGGGATACAGAAACAGCTCGAAGAGTCGGCCAAGCAATGAGAAATCCTCTTTATACCGCCGGAGCGGGAGTTGGAATCTTGGCCCAAAAAGCGGGGATTGGTAGTGGTGCTAATGTCCTCGGGCCGACACCATTTAGCCGCCAGGTTCAAGAGAGAGCCAATACTTTCCTCGCAGACTTACGCAACAGAGAGAGGCCAGAAGATCGAGCTGTCTTCCTAGAAGGTTTAATGGGAGCGACAAAGCGCGAAGAATTCAATGCCATCTATAACCAACTTAACGCTCAAGAGAGACGTGAGATTGAGACGGCTGCCAGCACCACAAATGTTGATCTCGAGAGAAGACTAAGAGAGCAGAGACTTAGTTTGACAGGTAGAGCTGGCCAACAGACAGCAATAGAGCAAATCCAAAACAACCGAGCGGCTGGAGCTAATATTAATGCAGTTGAGCACTTAAACCAAGATGACCTAAATGCTGTTTATAGAGCCTTAACTCCACAACAAAGAGTTCAATTAGACAGAGACACGGCAGCCGCGGTAGTTGCCACCCCAACCCTCGCAACCCTCGTCACCCG
>DAOTDH010000050.1:0-4295 GCA_035453545.1 Minisyncoccota bacterium | reverse complement strand
TTCAGATTGGTTTTTGATTGGAGCAGTCTTTCTTTTGCTTGTGGCTAATACTATTAATATTGGCGCCGATCTCGGTGCGATGGCTTCCGCTGCAGGTCTTATTTTCCCCCTCCCTTTTATTTTTTGGTTAATTAGCCTGACTGTCCTTATTTTAGTGCTTGAGGTCTTTTTGACTTATCGTTCTTATGCTCGTTATCTCAAGTACCTCACCCTAACTTTGTTGTCATATTTTGCGGTGGCGATTTTGGTCCATCAAGACTGGGGTGAGGTTCTTAAAAATACCCTCATTCCTCATTTTATTTTTTCTGAAGCTTTTTTCTTAAGCCTGATGGCCATTTTAGGGACAAACATTTCGCCTTATTTATTTTTCTGGCAAGCGGGGGAGGAGGTGGAAGAGGCAGTGGCTGACGGGAAATTGCGGGCAATGGGGCGAGGTATACCGAAAGTTACCAAGAAAGATATCTTTGTCCTTAAACAAGATACTGTCATTGGGATGCTCTTTTCTAATATCATGGTCTTTTTTATCTGTTTGGCTGTGGCCGGAACTTTAGGACGAAGTGGCTTAGTTAGTGTTACTACTTCAGAAGAAGCAGCTCAGGCTCTTAGGCCTCTTGTGGGCTCTTGGGCAACGATCCTTTTTGCTATCGGGATTATTGGTAGCGGTCTTTTGGCTGTGCCAGTACTTTCTGGTTCGGCCTCTTACGCTATTAGTGAGAGTTTTGGCTGGCGAGAGGGTTTCTACCTCAAGTTTAATAAAGCCCATGGCTTCTATGGCGTGATAACGATTGCGACGCTGGTTGGTTTGCTAGTTAATTTTTTATCTATCCCACCTTTTCAAATGTTAGTTTATGCCGCTGTTATTAATGGTCTCTTGGCACCACCCTTACTTATTTTTATTCTTCTGATTGCTAATAACAAGAAAATTATGGGTCAATATACTAATACTTGGCGGTCTAATTTGCTGGGGTCCTTAATTGTTATCCTTATGTTAGTAGCGGTTGGCTTTTTCTTTTTTACCCTTTTGTTTTAAGAAACAAGGTTAAGAATCTCTCGTGGTAAAATGAGAATGTATGAAATTTAAGAAGGAAAAATTAAGTCTACTCTTGGTTTTAGACATTTGCCTGGCGGTTTTTTTGGTAGCAACAGTTATTGTTTATTGGTTAGGTTTTTGGGTTGAGATAGGGAAATCTGTCTTAATTGTTGTTGGGTTAATTGGTACTTTGTTTGTTGTTGTTAGTGCCCTCCAGATGATTGTGGCTCGCCGAATTTCGGTCGAGCTTTTGGCTAGTATCGCTCTTGTTGCTTCGATTATTCAAGGAGAGTGGGTCTCGGTTGCCTTGATTAATCTAATGATTACCTTCGCTCGGATTTTTTCTCGTTTTGTTGCTATTCGTTCTCATTCAGCGATTGCTTCGCTTCTTAAGATTAGACCAGTAACGGCAAAAATAGACAGGGCTGGCCAGCTTAACGAAATTTCTATTGAGCAAGTTAAAGCTGGAGATTTAGTTATTGTTGAGCTAGGGGATAAAATTCCTGTTGATGGCGTGATTACTCAAGGTTCTGGATTCATTGATCAGTCCTCATTGACGGGGGAATCTTTGCCTGTTGAGAAAAAAGAAGGGGAAGAAGTCTACGGCGCCACGATACTTGTTAGTGGTAGTCTTATTGTTAGAGTAGAGAAAGTTGGGGCGGACACGACCTTCGAAAAAATTATTAAATTAGTTACCGAATCGCAAGGGGACAAAGCTCGTATTCATGCCTTGGGTGATCTTTTTGCCGAGTGGTATCTGGTTGGGACACTTGCCGTAGTTCTTGTGGTTTATTTTGTGACACGAGAAATGAGTCTAGTTCTTGCTCTGTTGCTTGTTAGTTGCGCTGATGATATTGCTGTGGCTACTCCCTTGGCTCTTTCTTCGGCCATTACTCATTCGGCTAAACACGGGGCGGTTATCAAAGGAAGTGATTATTTAGAAGGTCTAGCTAAAGTCCGAACTATTATCTTTGATAAAACTGGTACTTTAACTCAAGGTAAATTAAAAGTTATTGGAGTTTATTCATTCTTGCGCCGTGAAGAGAAAACAATTCTGGAATCAGCTATTTGGGGAGTGGCGATGTCGCATCACCCTGTCTCTTCAGCCATTAGCCGTTATGCGAGCGAACAAGGTTTCTCGACCCCTAACCCTGAAGAATTTAAAGAGTACGGAGGTGAGGGTGTTATTGCAAAGAAGGGTGACGATGAGATAATTGTTGGTCGGCCTAGTTTCTTAGAAAAAGAAGGGGTAAAGATAACGGCTCTTGAACTGGAAGAAATTGAGAAAGCAAGAGCCGGTGGTTATAGCTTAGTGATGGTGGGGCTTAATAAGCAAGCGCTTGGTTTCATCACTTTAGCCGATGAACTTCGCCCGGGTCTTGTCGGGGTTATGACTAAGCTCAAGAAGCTGGGGATTAAACATTTAGTTATGTTGACTGGCGATAACGAAAAAATTGCGGGTGAGGTAGCTAGACAGATTGGGATTACTGAATTCCACGCCAGTCTCTTGCCGGCTGATAAATTAACTTATCTAAGAAGATATCTGAACAAAAAAACCAAAGTAGCGATGGTGGGTGACGGCGTTAATGATGCGCCCGCTTTGACTTTAGTGGACATTGGGATTGCGATGGGTGCCATTGGTGCACCGGCTGCTATTGAGTCTGCCGATATTGCCTTGATGAAAGATGATCTCTCACAATTGCCTGAATTAGTGGATATTAGTCATCATACTTTGCGAGTTATCTACCAGAATATTGTAATCTGGGGTGTGGTCAATGTTATTGGTCTCGTCCTTGTCTTTACTCAGACTATTGGTCCCACTGGCGCCGCCACCTACAACTTCCTCACTGACTTCATTCCGATTTTTAATTCCCTTCGGCTTTTCCGAGATTAGGGTTTGTAAAAATTTTTAATAATGATACGATGTCGTCATGACTGAAATAAGAAATAAAACAATAGAAAGATTAACAAAAAAAGAGGCTATAAATTTTCTGGGTATTCCAGAGAAGGATTTTGATAATTATTTTAAGAGTAGTGGAGAAATTAGGGGTTACAAAATAGGATCTCGTTGGTTTTTTGACAAAAAAGTTTTGGAATCTTGGAATAAGATGAAAGAAAATCGAACAGTTAAACTTAAAATAAAGGAATATGAAAAATGCTTCGAATTTGCAATAAAAATGGCTTATTCGACGAGGGCGAGCCACGGTACAGGAATAAGGGGCGTTAGAAGTGAGATGCAAATGGCAGATGATTTTATATTAGGTATTCTTGCGGAGCGTGGAGTACAGAAACTTTTTAAGGATAAATTTAATACGGCGATAAAATTGGATTTAGTGGTTCATCCTGATCATATTACGCCACAGGACTTTGACGGCATTTATGATAAAGGTAAACTGCGAGAGGCAAAGTTGGGAGTTGCAATAAAATCTAGTAAATGGAAAAGTTGTTGGAATATTATCGCTCCTATTGAATATGAAAATGAAGGTAGAAAGTCTGATGTCTATATATTTGTTAGAGTGGGTCTACCCTCAGACCATTTGTTTAGAATACTTAGAGACCATTCCTTCTTTAAAAACGTCAAAGATTTTCTCGAAAATTCTAGTGGGTTTAGAAAAATCTTAGAACTGGAAGAAATCCCTATTTGGATAACAGGTTTTTCTTTTCATAAAGAACTTAAAAAAGTAAAAGAAATTCCTGGACAAAAATTTGACGGAAAACCTGATTATCGATATGTTAAATCTGTTGCCGAAATGCACAATTCTGACGAAGACTGGAAGAAATTAATTTCCAAACTTTAGAAATTAGGTCATCGCTTTCATCATCTGCCTAGCCACAGCTTCAATAACTGGCACACTTACAGAGTTGCCAAACTGTTTATAAAGAGCTGAGTCCGCAAGCTTTGGCATTTTATAACTGTCTGGGAAACCTTGGATTCTGGCACACTCAAGTGGTGTTAATTTTCTGATTCCTTTTTTGTCTTTAATTATTGGCACATTATGTCCACCAGTACCCATGTTCGCTGTTAATGTTGGGCAGACACCGCTCTTGTTTTCTCTAACATATTGTCTACGCCACTGATAAACTTTACCTTCTTCTTTAATGAAGTTTTTTAATTTTTCGTAAAGCGGTTTGCCATTATAATAGTATTTTTCTGGCACATCTTTTTCTAATAAATCAGTTATCTTCTTGGTGAGTTTGATAGGAGAAGGGAACTCAAATTTTTCGTGGTAATCTTTGTTTTTAAAACCAACAATATAAATACGCT
>DAOTDH010000049.1:0-4299 GCA_035453545.1 Minisyncoccota bacterium | reverse complement strand
TTATGCACATGTCCCCAGTCTAGGGGAAAACCGCCATAAGTGTGTGCACATTACCAGATTGTCTTGATTGACCTGTGACTTAGGGGTATTATTCGAATATGAAATTATTTTTAACTTCGGCGGGGTTTGCCGATCAAAACTTAAGAAGTTTCTTTATTGGCAATTTGGGCGAGTCGCCAGTCAATCTCCGTGTCGTGATGTTGGCTTTAATTAAAGATTCAGAAGAAAAATTTTACGTTGATTTGTCGAGAAAGGAGTTGGAGGAAATCGGATTTACGAGTATAAAGTTTATTAATCTAAACGAAGGACTTGAGCCAAAGGCTTTAGAAAAATTTGACTTGGTTTATGTCTGTGGAGGCAATACTTTTGCTATCTATAAAAAAATAAAAGAATCAGGTTTTGCTGGTAAAATTGAAGAATTAGTTAAAGACGACAAGTTAATTTATATTGGCGTTTCGGCTGGGAGCATTATTGCTGGTCCAGATATTGAGATTGCTGGTTGGGGGAGTGAAGGTGATGAGAATGAAGTCGGCCTGCAAGAATTAAAGGGTTTAGGTTTAACTGAAGTCTCTGTTTTCCCTCATTATCATGAGGAGTTAAAGGATGAAGTCGAAGCTTTCAGGAGAAAAGTAAGTTATCCAGTGGTTGAATTGAGGAATGATCAACTTGTTTACGTTGAGGGTGATAATTGGGAAATTATTTAAGATTCAAATTTCCTTCGGCTTTGAAGCTGTGAGAGACCTTATGCTTGCCGGCAAGGAGTCGGAAGCCGGCGGCGAGGGCAATCATGGTAGCGTTGTCGGTGGAGTAGGAGAGTTCGGGGATGAGTAAATTCAAATCCTCATTTTGTGCCTCCTTTTTTAGAGCTTCGCGCAAATTAGCGTTGGCGATGACACCGCCACCGGCAATGATTGTTTTGGCTTTATATTTTTTAGTAGCGCTTAGAGTTTTGGCAATAATTACTTCGATGACAGCGTTTTGGAAGTCGTGGGCAATCTCGGCTTTGACCTTGTCAGTAAATTTATTTTCTTTTTGCAATCTTTGCACCAGATAAAGCACAGCCGTTTTGATACCAGAGAAAGAGAATTCTAAGTCGCCAGAATGAAGCATTGGTCTGGGTAATTTAATCGTCGCAGAAGACTTGGAGGTTAAACCTCCAAGTTGATTTTCACTTGGAGGTTTAACCTCCAAGGCAAGTTTAGAAATCTCAGGTCCCCCCGGATAAGGCAAACCTAAGATGCGAGCCACTTTATCGAAGGCTTCGCCGACAGCATCATCACGAGTACGACCGACAATTTTATATTTTAGCCAATCTTTAGATAAAACCAGTTCGGTATGACCGCCACTGACTATTAAGGAGATAGCGGGGAATGAGATTTTTGCCCCGTGATCATGGAATGATTTTACGGGGGTTTGGGGGGTGGCCAGCGATGCCAAGATATGCCCCTCAAGATGATTGATCGGGTAGAGGGGTTTGTCCCAGACTTTGGCGAGCGCTTTGGCAAAATTGATGCCCACCCAGAGGGCCGGTTCGAGCCCTGGGCCTTTAGTTACCGCTATCGTGTCAATCTTAGGAATTTTAAGCGTGGGGATAGTTTGTAAAAATTGTTCTCGTAACTCTGGCTCTCGGTCTAAGATCTCCTCTATTTTCTTGTGTAGCTTTGAAGTCGGTACTTCAAGGAGCTTTACCCGACCCGTTGGCGGGCAGGAGTCCGACTTCGAGGAAGACTTAGAACCCCTTATTGTTCGAAGTTGGACTTCGAACAAATCAGCGTCTTTGAGAGATTTTATTAAAAGGGGTACAAGATTTTTGCCATGTTCGCGTTTGGCAAGAGAGGGGACAACGCCACCCCACTTTTCGTGGATCTTGGTTTGTGAAGAGATATTATGCGCCAACACCTTAAAAACAGGTTTCTTGGCTGAACCTTTTACTTCAACAATACTTATCGCTGTATCATCACAGCTGGTTTCAATGGCTAAAATTCGCATAGTTTAAACTATAACAGATAATAGAAAGTGAGGTAAAGGGTGGGCGATACAGGAGTCGAACCTGTGACATCCACAACGTCAATGTGGCGCTCTACCAACTGAGCTAACCGCCCTTTAAATTTTCAAAAACTGACTCTTAAAATTTAACAGATTTTTGCCAAATCTGCAAACCCAAATAAGAGATAAATAACAAACCCGCCTCGTGACGAGTTTGTCACTGGCGGGTGGAGTATTTTACCCTAGGTTGATGAACAGGTTATGGCTGATATCTCGTATTTTCCCAGCTTCCCTTATCGTGATAATCTCCAGCTTCAGTAACGAATTGACGAGAACCGCTTCGTTGGCTTGTTCATCTAAGCCACCGAAACTGAAAATCACCCCGGTGTCTTCTCCATCTTGGTAACGGATTGCCCCACCGTATTCTCCTCGGGCTTCGCTTCTTGATTGCCAACTACTCAGGTGATCTGGGTGGGCAAGTAGACGGGTAGCTTTTTCCAGGGTGAGCTCTTTACACTTGTCTACTTTCCCTGCTGTCGGTCGGCCAATCATTATTGGCTCAGCGACGAGAGCCTTAGTCTCTTCTGGTAGGCCGTAAACATAGAGGAATCCTCCGTACCTTCGCCTGTTTTCGTTTAGGTGAAGGTTGCAAAAATCTATTTGCCTTTTAATCTCTTTTTCGAGGGTTCCTTCCCTGATAATTTCTTCTACTGTCGGTTTTCTTTTGGTCACGATGACCTCCTTTTTCTCCTTCTCAACTAGAGAGGGCTTGTTGTTGATTTCCCAATGTACAAATTTCCCTCCCATTTCTATCATAGATTGGGAGTTTTTCCAACAACAAAAAAGCGGCTCACAAGAATTCCTGTTAGCCGCAAATTGTTTTGTTGTGGGAAGGCCTAAATAGTGACCTCCTGTCGGAGATCTTCCTGTGTGATATCTCTTGCTTTAGCCAAGGAGTCTGCGAGCTTGCGAGATTCCATGAGAGACTACTCAATTTTCTGGCTAAACCCCTTTGGGTTATATGGCTTTTGTCCGGGCAGTGTCTTTTTCGTCTGTCTACTTTCTTTTTCTTCCATTATTCTTCTCCTTTCCTCTGAGATATTGGGTAACTATTTATTCTTCCTTTTTCAAAATAAAAAGATCCTATCTGTAAACGATTTTATACCGAAGCCCCATAAAAAGCAATTAGTAGTTTGCAACATAGACTTTTTTGTGGTATTTATCTGGTTGGAAGGTTCTATCCATTGATACAACGAAAAAGGAAAGGAAAATTTCTAATGTCTAAGGAAATGAGTCTTAGTGATCTCTTCTCAAGAATCACAAGGGCAAAAAAGTTCAACCAATTAGGGAAAAAGGTCTTAGCTCACCCCGACTGCAATGCTCATTCTGTTGTCCAGTTTCTTGTTCGTAGCTCAAGGCATTTTGAAAAAAAAGAGACTGGGATGAAACAATACAATTCTTGGTTTTTGCCAGCTTGTACTATCTGCTCTGGGTTAAGCACTGACGAACGACTACTTGCTCAGTTGTCTGTCGAAGATAATATGAGAGTTCTGACAACGGTGATGGGAAAAAGTAACGAGGATTTGTATTCTCACCTAGAGAAGCTTTTGTCCCAAATGTCCCTTCGGAGGCAGTTCCAGCTTTTTGATCGCTTAATAAGATTGTCGCGAAGATGCCGAGACAGATGTCGGGTTTATCAATTCTCATTGATCTATCTCATTGAGAACTTCAATGTTCCTCCCAAGAAAAAAGGGGCGAGAGGTCTCATGAAGTTTGCTGTCTCTATTCTTGGACGGCCTTGTCCTTATGGAAGCGAGGGGGAGAAATTAATGCTTCCCTCCGATGAAGTGCTTATTGCCTTTCGTCGAACGATTAGTTCTTTTTCTAAATAAGACTTCTCATGTTAACTTAATCGGAAGGGTAAAAGTTTTTACCCTTCCATTTTTTTGTTTCGGAGAAAATTTGTTGAGGAATGGAGCCTAATTTCACTGTGACCCTACCGGGAATCGAACCCGGATTAACGGCTTGAAAAGCCGGCGTCCTAACCGTTAGACGATAGGGCCAATAAAATTTATTTTATTAAATAACAAGACTAACACTTTTAGACGCCTGCCCGTCCGAAGCTTAAGCGAAGGCGGGATAGGGCCAAGTCTAACAAAACTTGACGCCAGTAATATATCATTTTTTTGAAAAAATGCCAAGAAAGTGCTAGTATCTTGGAGTACGGAGGCGTGGCAGAGTGGTTGAACGCGCATGTTTCGAAAACATGTATGCCCGCAAGGGCATCGGAGGTTCGAATCCTCCCGCCTCCGC
>DAOTDH010000048.1:0-4304 GCA_035453545.1 Minisyncoccota bacterium | reverse complement strand
CAGCCTCATCTTTCTTCGCATCAGCTTTAAGAAGAGAAGGAGCGGCATCAACGAGATCTTTAGCCTCCTTCAAGCCCAAGCCCAGCTTATCTTTGATCGCTTTGATAACCTGCACCTTCTGGTCACCGACAGCCGTTAGGGTAACATTGAAACTATCCTTAGCCTCAGCCACTTCACCAGCACCAGCACCGGCACCAGCAACGACAGTCGCTTGAGCCGAGACGCCAAATTTCTCTTCTAACAATTTTACCAACTCATGAAGTTCCAAGACGGTCATGGCCTCAATCTGATCGACAAGAGCCTTGAACTTAGCCGGAACTTTTACTCCGTCAGTGGCGGAGTCAACTACCTTTTTTTCTTCATCCATAATAATTATTTAATAATTCTAATTTCTAATTTTTTAATCTAAGCACTAACTTCCTCTTTCTTCTTCGCAATTGCATCAAGCCCAATAACTAAGCCTTGGATTGGAGAATTAATGACGTTAAGAAACTGAGCGTACAAGATCTCGCGAGCCGGGATCTTAGCTAGAGTCAGCATCTTTTCGGCAGGGGCAAAAGATCCTTCGAAGACACCGCCAATGATTTTTATAACCTCAACATTCTTCTTGTGGAAATCGTAAACTTCCTTGACCGGGGCCAAAGCATCTTCACCGTAAGCGATAGCTACCTCTCCTTCAAGTTCAGGCATCTCTCCTTCAACTTGCGCATTTTTGAACGCTTGACGGATAAGAGTTTTTTTGGCGACATAGTAGCCCATATCCTTCGCTCGCAAGAGACGACGAAGTTCACTAACTCCCGCAACAGTAAGACCGTGGAAATTTACAAAGACGAGAGATTTTCCCTTCTTAATAATGTCCTCAATCTTACTAACTATTTCTACTTTTTTTTCTTTAGTAATTGCCATAATTTTTACAAAAATAAAACGGCTAAAAACCGTGTTTCGACCTGCCCGCAGATGCTTCGCATTGCGATGCAGACGGGCCTCTGGAGGACTTAGTGATTGCCTCCCCTCTACGGCTTTTATTAGTTTAGCACAAATTTAGAGAAGGTCAATCATCTGCCTTCGAGTCTGAGCCGGCTAGGTAATTCTCAGCGGGGACAGTGTCCTCTCTCTTGTCATAAAACAAACTTAAAAAGAGGATACTTAAAGCCACAATAACAACCACTAGAAAACTGATAACCATTCGCCAAAAATTATTATTTAAATATTGCATTTTTTATTTTTCCTAACCAACCAACTTTCTTTTCTAATACTACCACGCCCTCCTCTTCTTCGGTGAGAACATTTTCCCCTGAGGCGAGACCCTGAGGAAGATCGACAGTTTGAGAAGATTGGTTTGTCGACAGCCGGGCAATCTGTTGTCTAACTTTAGCTAACTCTTTTCTTAACTCAGCAATCTTCTGCTCGTCGACTCCGTTAGCAAGACTCGCGCCACTAATAACTCCCCCATCAGGGTAAGCTAAGAAAATTTCCTTAATCTCCGGGTCAACAAGCTTCACGGTCTTAAGGGGAATTTTTACCGAAGACTTAGGACTAATAATTGTATCAACCGGAAAAACGTGAATTTTCTGACTAGCGCGCAAACTCCAACTATTCAGATTTTGTTCCTTATCACTATCATTACTAATTTCGACGTAACCCGCACCCACATCAAGAGCGGTAATTTTAATCTTCGGTTCAGTGACCAAGACAGTTGTGCGGGCCACAGCCTCTTCTTTGTCATCAATAATACCGTTCAAAACGACATTGTAACGACCAGGAAATTGATAGGTGTGGTAAATTTTATTCCCGACAGCACTTGTCCCATCACCAAAACTCCAAGTAAAAATATTTTTCTCTTTACCTATTTTATTCTGTGAAGCGGTAAAAAGTATGGGTGTCCGAATTGTCGCCAACCGTTCTCGTCCCGCCCCAATTTTAAAAGATTCTGACGAATAATCACTCAAACTCACCTCGCCCGTGTGGGCCGAATCTGGGTCACTCTCGGTATTAACATCACTGTCGTCATTAGTCGTCTGGTCACTAGGCGAACTACCTGAATTTCCAGGCGAAGAATCACTAGAACCAACAGTAATATAATCTTTCATTTTGAGAAAATTAGAATCACCAATTCTACTAACGTTAATTATGTCTTCTATTTTCTTAAATGGACCGTTAGTATTTCGGTACTCTACTATATTACGAGCGATAGTTTCTCCTACATAAGGAATATCATCTAATTCAGTTAGACTTGCTGTATTAATATTAATTTGCGCTCCCACGAACAAAGGCAGGCAGATGAGAACAAGGGTTATAAATATTTTTTTCATCTTAAAATATTACCACAAACGCGGGATACTCGCCCGATTAATAATTCCTGGGGTGCCAAAAGTTTCTTCTCCATAACGATCAAGAGCACACGGACCATCACTCGGGAAACATTCTTGGTTGTCCTCCCAAGCCGAAAGATCCTCCGAACTTTTTCTTTCCCAATTCCGCTCAATCGAACCAGACAAAGAACTCGACTTATCCCAAACTGGCGTTTCGTCAATGAGTTGATCACCACTAGCCCTCTCTTGGAAAAGTTTCACCCCGACGCGACAAGAATTGAAAATCTTAACCAACGGATCACTTCCCCAAGCTTCAACAAGATCAGCTGAACGATTACTTACCACTTCATCACTCCCCCGCTCAATTAGATAATACCCCTTACCAGAAATTAACCCTGCTAAATTAATTCGCCAAGTCTCATCAACATCAGTGAGATAATAATCGTCCAACGAGATATCTGGTTCTACAAAATTGCGAAGTTCAAGCCACTCATCAGTATCAAGAGTTGTTGTCGACATACCCGACCAAGCGACTTCGTTAATTACTAGAGGTCGCGGATGAAATAAAGTGAAGAGGATAGAACTTGAGGCAACAACCTCACTTGTACTCGCCAGCTTCATCTCAACTTGCCAACCAAACTCAAGCGGGTAATCGGTCAAGTCAATCCCCGTTTCTAATTCTAAAGTAGCCCCAGTTGTCGAAGCCACGATTTCTCTCTCCCAGACTTCCTCGTCATCATCATCGAAAGTTTGTGTTAATTTAATCAAGTCGTAAGTGTATTCCCTAGACGGAGTAGACATCCAAGAAAAAGAAAGTGTGCTGGTCGAGACAAGGAGACAGAGATCGGGGGTAAGAGAATTAGTACAACTCTCAATTTCTAAGCTAATAGTCGAGGGCTCAGGCGGAGCCACTTCTTCTGTTGTTGTCGCTGTTGAAGTCGCCGTGGTTGTGGCAACGATATCAACGAGTGGTTCTTCAATCACAACAGAGTGAGCCCCAGCCGAAGAGAGAACTTGATTAACAGAATGAATCACTGGCATTACTTCCTCCTCCTTTGCCTCCGCCTCGGCCAGAGCATCCAATTGTACTCGCAATTGTTTTAATTTTGTTTCTAGCTCAGTCAACTTCTTAAGGTCTAAGTCGTTAGAAATTGGAACGGGTAGATCGACAACAAGAACAGCCGGATCAACCAACAGAGTCGTCGAAGAAGAATTAGGATTAACAGGGTTAGGAAGAAGCAGATTTGTCGGAGTCTGATTAACCAGACTAATGGAGGCAAGCATGTCGTCAATTCTCAACTTCGCCTCGACAAGAAGTTCTTGCCACCACGGCGTCCGGGCTTTTTTAATTTCCCCAGTTAGCTTCTCCTTCTCGACCTCAACCAAAAATAATTTTATTACCCCAGCACTATACCCCACCGCCCTGGGCGCCAAAACCGACCAATAGTCGGCCATTATTTTGTTGTCGTTTTTATCATAAATGTTATAGATTTTTTCAATTCTTCCGTCACTACCAATTCCATTAGTAATTAAAACCAGCTTATTACCAATACTGTTATAGCCATAATTTCTAAAATTGTTATCATCCCCCAATTCCTTACTTTCGTTCACAACTTCTGGATCATTGTAATCCTTCAAGATAGTATCATCACTAAAGAAATTAGTATTAGAAAAATTCGCCGCCGAATCGAAGTAATTATCAAGCGAACTAAGAGAAACCAGATTCGAACCCAGTACAGAAGTCCTATCTTTAGCATAAGTCTCGTAAGTCTCAACAAGAGGATGGGCATCATCACGAGTATGAGCTGGTACAAATTTGTCTTGCACAAGGTGGATAGTATGTCCAAGAATTAAGAGGCCTTTTTGCTTATCACCATAGACATATTCATAGATAGCATTGTCCCAAGAATAATGATTCGTCACCGAACTCTGCCCATGAGCCCATTGTTTCGAGGTGGCAAATTGTCCCTTATTCAATCCTCTATTATTAAT
>DAOTDH010000047.1:0-4331 GCA_035453545.1 Minisyncoccota bacterium | reverse complement strand
GCCACATGTGGTAAGTCTATTATATTTCGGGCGGGGTTTCCTGGTAAGACAAAAATCCCCTACCTTTCGGCAGGGGATTTTTGCTAACCCAATCGTTTAGCCGAAGCTAAGCGAAAGCACAAGGTGGTTTAGTTATCTAAGTAATCCTGAACATACCAATCCTCCATACCATAGTCGATGTTGAATTCCTGAAGGCCAGTAGTATCATCGTCAAAGTAGACCTTAGAAATCGTAAAGGTCTTAATACCTGCCGATGTCCCACCATCATTCCCATAAGTACCAGAAACAGTAAACGCTCTGCTAGTATTCGAAGGAATAACATAATAAGTAGACGAATCAGTAGAATTTGTAGAACCAGAAGTTATTAAGTTTAAGCCCATAGACTTACCAGTGTCAAACGCTGTGGTTGATGTGGCCAACAGAGTAGCTGGAGTCTTACTAACATAAAGGTCACTACTACCAGTATTGTTAAGAGTAAAGGTGAAGGACATCGTAGATGTTGCACCCTTAACACCATTAGCACCTGGATTGTTTGAGACGCTCTTAACCAAGCTAGACAAACTAGCACCACTCTGAAGTAGAGTAACATTATTAGTTGTGACAGTATTACCACCATTAGCAGTAAGAGTTGAATCGTTAGAGTCATAACCAACAATCGTTGAGGCACTAACAGCCATAGTCGTTGAAGCCATAACACCATTAGTAAAGTCATCAGCGTCAGCAATGTCAGCCTTAATAGTTAGGCCTGTCCAAGTATCCTTAGCCAAAGAAAAATCTAGGGTAGAGAAAGTTGAAGTAGTAGCCACAGAATCAGCATAATGCTTTGTACCATCGGCTTCTTCTAACCAAATCCTCTTGAACAGAGTGCTGAAAGCTTGACCATCAGAATTCTTCAAAGTAAACACCAAAGTGTCAACTGTAGCGTTTTGATTCTCAGCTTTAAATTCAACCTTACCTAAAGTCTTATCAGAAGTCTCACCACTGGTTGAAGTAACAATAATGCCAGCCGCTGGAGTAGCGGAACTCAAACGAGCAAGAATATTACCGATAGAGCCAGAAGCGGAGAGAGTGATAGTCCTTCCAGTAGTTTCGGAAAGAGAATCGGTATAACCTTTACCATTAAGGGTACGAACACCATTGGTACCAACTTCAATGCCAACAGAGACATCGGTGCCAGTGACAATTTTATCAGTAGTAGATAAGACAGTAGCAGCAACAACAAGAATTTTGTCATCATTAGGAGAGACAACATAATTAATGTCCTCAAAACGAATTAGATAATCAGAACCAGCAGTAATCTCTGTAACATCATTCTTACTCGAAATAGTCTTTTCGGCAATAATGTTACCAGAGGTATCTTTAAGAACTAATTTGCTGAAATAAAGCCAAGGCTTAACAGTCATATGAACATCAAAACGATTGATGGCCACTTTACCAACAGTGGCTTGGACCTCAACAGCATATACATCCTTAGTCTCACCTTTTTTAACTGTGGTGTTACTAACATAGCTATCAAGAGAGAGAGATGCTGAACCATCTGCTTGATCTAAGCCAGCAGAAACAGTAGCACCAACAGCAGGAGCAGTGGTACAGTTGCTAGCTAAGGTCATGCCATTTGGACAAAGAGTTCCGGCAGAGGTAGAACCACCAGTAGTAGAAGGAACAATAGCGGCCAAAGCGGCGCGGGAGATAGGACCGAAGTAACCGGAAGCTGGGCTAACACCGTTAGCAGCTTGCCACTTGACAACAGCGGCCTTGGTGAGAGCACCAAAGTAACCATAATCAACACCGACAGGCATAACAAGATAACCTTCATCCTCCAAGTACATTTGGAGAGCGGTAACTTCATCACCCTTAGAACCAATAGTTAGGTTCATGGTAATAGTAGGAACAGAACCACTAGCAGTAGTGGTCGTACCACTCATAGCAGCAATTTGTGCTAAGAGAGCATTGACCTGAGCTTGAAGTTCGTCAAGAGTCGCAGCGCTGGCCACACTCACTAAGGAGAAAGCCATCACGAGACCCAAAACAACTAAATATTTTTTCATAAACTTTATAATTTACTTATAATAACTAAACTTATAATCTCTAATAATTTGTTGGCTCGTACACCTCGACACCAACTAGTTAACAGTTAACGATCGACAATTGACAATTAACGATTAACTAGTTGGAGACGAAAGATACCAGCCATTGGTGTCTTGCTTTCCGCCAGTGGCGGACGACCAAGCAAGACGATTAAAAACTAAAATCAAAATCAATATTCCATTGTCAATGATCCTTACCCGACATTATACAGCGAGTAGAAAAAGCAAGCAAAATCATTTGTGGATAACCCCGTAGGACAGCTTCGCTGTCTACGGGGCAAGCCCCCATAAAACAACAAATTTCCTACTTATCTCAACTTAAATATATTACACGAAAATAGTTAAAAAGGCAACCCTACTAATAAGGCGATGCTAAGAAGCGAGAAGATAACGACTCCAACGGCGGTCACCTTTTTTCTTTAGGACACCTTGCTGAACAAGGTCGGAAAGCTCGCGCTGGATAGTTTTGGAGCTACAGCCAACAATCGCCTCAGAGATGTCCTTAATAGATGTCCAATCTTTACCCTTCAAAAAGCTTATAATCAAAGAGCGACGAGAGTCCTTGGCCACATCACGACTCTTATGAGGAAGGTGGCTTAATTTTTGGTAAGAGACATTACTTTTTTCCTTGTGACCAATAGTTCCATTATCGGACTTATAGGACATGTCCCGAGAAGATGCCCCTGGGGTTTTATTTGTTTCTTCTAAAGTAAGCCTAGTCACGGGAGGATTAGGAGGAAGAAGATCCTCCTCACCCAAGTGGACAAGTTTATTGAGGCCAGTTGTCTTAACTTTATCCTTAAGAAGTTTATTGAAATCAGAATATTCTTGACGAACCAAAACTAAATTCAAGTCAGAAGAAAAATTACCAGCCAAGGCTACATCCAACCAAGAGATGAGTTGGTCAATTTTTGTTACGGCGGCCTCAAGGACAGTGACTTTGAAGAGGGGTGAGAGCTGGCTATTAGACTCCGTGGTAACCGAACCAACAATCAAGTCATCGGACGATTGCAACATAGATACGTCCGATAGAATATCAAGAGAAATGTCTCTTAAGCGCCATTTGAGAGGTTCGCTATCAGGGAGCAAAGAAGTAACCAGGTAAATAGCTTGGGTGAGTTTCCTCCCCTTGAGAGAAACATAACGAGCCCAACGAACGGGGTTTACCGGTAAAGAAAAGTCCTTAATGTTGTTGTCTTTTTGATTATACATATAGGTCTCTTGTCCTTAATTACCTTGTCTTTATATTGTCCTTTATTATACACTAATCGTTTTTGTTTGTCCAATATGGCTTAGGTTAAGGGTATTTTACCAATAACAACAGTTTTATCAGCTAACCTTCTAAAAAGTCCTCGGATCTCCTCAGTCTACGACTTCGGCCAGACATTTTTATAAGATTATCTGACAAAACTGTTTTAGCTAATTGTTGGTAGGGATAAGTAATCCTTGTTATAATAAAGAGCAATGGCAAAGCAAAATAACAAAAAGAAAAACAAACGCGGGGAAACAGCTGGTGGCGAACTCCGCGAAAAAATTAATTACCTTAAAAGTGAAACTAAACGAGCAATTATCGCTGTCTTCGCTCTGGCGGCGGGAATCTTCTTCGTCTTAGCTCGTCTTGATATTGGCGGTCGAGCCGGTCAGATAAGCTATCAGATTCTAGACAAATTCTTTGGCTGGGGCTTCTACCTTGTCCCCCTTCTCCTTCTGGGCTTAGCGATAATCCTTCTGCGTTCAATTAAGGTCGGCATCGTGACAACCAAGGCAATCAGCGGGGTTCTATTCTTGCTTGCGACTTTAGGAAGTCTCAGTATTATTAGCCAGCCAGAATCTGGTGGTCTAATCGGATCAACGATCTCCACTCCCCTCTTAAACTTTTTCGACTATTACGCCAGCCTTGTCTTCTTAGGAGCCATTATTTTGGTCTCTCTTCTTGTCGCTTTGGACACTCCCCAGATTCTTGGCCTGACTCTCTGGAAAAAACTATTTAGTCGAAAAACTAATGACAAAGAAGAAAGAAGAGAAAAGGACATCGTCGTCAATGGCGAAACTGAAGATAGCAACAAAGCAATAACAAAACCAGTCGAACCAGAAACACTAAAGACAGAAACTGACAAAAATAAAGAAGAGAAAACTAATACCGATCTCAAAGTTAAAGGGGCTGAGGCTGGTCTCTTTGGCGCTCTCTCTTTCTTAGGGCGAAGAGCTAATGCTAACGACTTCACCCCACCCCCACTCTCTCTA
>DAOTDH010000046.1:0-4346 GCA_035453545.1 Minisyncoccota bacterium | reverse complement strand
TTTTTGTCATAGAGAACAAGAGATTGGCCGGGAACGGCGAGTTGGGGGGTGGCAAAAGTAATAATAGCCCCCCCTGTCTTGAGGTCGAGCTTAGTGATTTGGCATTTTTGGAGAGCTTGTCTGTATCTTACTCTAGCTAAAAGGTTGTGCCCCGAGGACAGTCCTTGAGAGGCCTTCAAAGGACTGTTCTCGGGGCACTGATTTCCAATCCAATTCGTCTTTTCTATTTTTACTTCTGATATCAAGGACTCCCCTTGATATTTTTGGGTTGAGACAGTCAAAGTATTTTTCTTCACATCTTTAGCAATAATGTAATAAGGTTTATCGTCTGGAGTCTTAGTCGTAATTTCAAAACCATGACGTTCACCTAGAGTGAAGAAAGTGGCACCGTCATGATGACCGATAACTTCGCCTCTTTCATTAATGACATCCCCTCTTTTTTCTTTTATTTCTCTTTTTAAAAAATCTTTAAAATCAATTTTGCCGACAAAACAGAGACCTTGAGAATCTTTTTTCTCAGATGTTGGAAGTTTAAACTTCCGAGCCAAAGCTCTGACTTCAGTTTTTGTATATTTGCCAACTGGGAACAAAATTTTGGGTAGTTGTTCAGTTTTTAAATTCCAAAGGAAGTAAGTTTGATCTTTATCTTGATCAGCTGAAACTTGGAGGTTAAAACTCTGGGTGGCCTCTCGAGGTTTAACCTCCAAGTTTTTACCAATCTGAGAGTAGTGCCCTGTGGCGACAAAATCCGCTCCGTGAGTTATCGCCCAATCATAAAAGACGCCAAATTTAATATGTTTGTTGCACATGACATCGGGGTTTGGGGTGCGACCCGCTTTATATTCAGAGATGAAATAATCAACAACTTTTCTTTTGTATTCTCGGCTTAGATCAAGAGTCAGAAGTGGGATGTCTAAATGGGCAGCCACTCGTCTGGCCCAACGTCTCTCTTCGCGCCAACTACAGACAAAGCCAGCTGGTTCCCAGACACGAATAAAAACCCCGATTACTTCGTAACCAGCCTTCTTGAGTAAAGCGGCGGAAACAGAGCTATCAACTCCACCGCTCATTCCGACAAAAGCCCGTCGCGGGACCGAGTAAACTTTTTTCATTAATCCAAATATAGACGACGGTTCTTCTTATGTCCAGCGAAATCTTCGGCATAGTACATCTCGCCATCACGACCAGTCAGATAGTATAAGTAAGGTGAAGCTGTGGGCCTGAAAGCGGCTTCGATCGAATCTATTCCGGGGTTAGCAATAGGGGTTGGTGGTAAACCTTTATTAGTATAAGTATTGTAAGGATTGTCTTGCTTGAGAACCTCTTTCGTCACAGTGTAAGTATTATAATTGGTATAATATTCGAAAGTCGCGTCCACTTGCAAAGGCATACCAATCTCAATCCTCTTCCATAAGATACCGCTAACTAAACGCCTATCTTCTGCCGTATTTGTCTCTCGTTCGATAATTGAGGCCATAACTAAGATATCGTCCAGCGACTTACCAGCCAGCATTATCTCTTTTTTAAGCTGAGCCGTTTGTTCCTCCCAGTTTTGATTCATCTCGAAGATAACATCGTCAACAGTGTCTAATGGTGAGAAGAAATAAGTATCTGGAAAGAGTTTACCCTCAAGATTATTCGTTTTTTCTAAAAATTCTTCTTTATTAAAATTGGGAATTTGTTTAGCTAAACGATTGGCAATTTTCTCGTTTGACATACCTTCGGTTATAACTATTCGGTAAGGTTTGATACCTAAGAAACGGTTGGTAAGCTTAAGGGCAACATTAATTACGGAAATTGGTTGCTTAAAGAAATAAGTACCCACTTGCATCCGCTTCTCACCACCAGATATTCTTACGAAAATTTTAAAAGCTTCGACTGATCGAATCAGATTTTTCTCCTTTAATTCCTCACCAATAACCGTAACACTCTTACCCCGATCCACATGAATAAAAGAGTTCGCCGGAAAATCTCGTGGTGGGAAGATGGCAAAAATAATGATTAAAGCAAAACAGCTAAAACCGGCAATCATGCCGGTCAAGCTTAACTTCTTCCTAATTGATAAAGGTTTACAATCTTCGTCCATAATTATATTAAATCGGCAAATTCTCTGGCGGTTCACCACGCTTAGATGGAATACGACTCAAGCTTGGAGTGGTAGCGACACTTCCCGGGAAGTGATAGATAGTAGCGATCTCTTCGGTCGTCAGACCAAAAGGCACTTTCCCAGCTGGCGGATAGAAATAAGATCGGTTGCAATAATACTGAAAATTTCTTATTTTTTGCTTTTGGGTTCGCCAACCAAAAGGATCTTGCCAAGGATTATCATAACCAGTGAGATGTTTGTTTTTAAAACTATTCAAATGATCTGACCCAAATTGTTGAAAAGCTGAATTAAGGCCGACCCCCACGGCCGGTTTAACACCCTCGCGGGCCGCATAAACAGCACGAATACCCACATCAAATCCAATTTTGCCCAAATTACGCTGAACAGCAGTAACGACATCGCGCTCGGTCTCAGTTAACATCGTCTTGGTCCACGCCGTACCAAGATCTTTGGCATCAGCATTCCTTTTGGTCAATTCGTCAATCAGAGCCTGGCCTTTCTTCTTCCAGTCGACCATAACAGTCTTACCTTTTTTGACAGTCGGGAATCTCTTCTTGGCCGCCATAATCATAATCTGGATCCAGATTCTTTCCGTTGGTTTAATCGAAGCAAGAAACTCTAGCATAGGCGTCATAGGCTCGATTTTGAACTCTTCTTTAGGATCTTTGTCCATACCATAATCAACATAAGTCTTGATGGGGTAGGCATCGTCCTTGCCTAATCGATATTCCCAAATCTTAATATCCCAAGGTGATCCGGATTGGCCGAAGGTGACCTCTTTAGTGTAATCGACGTCGACCAAAGAAACTTCGACTTCGGGATACTGTGAATAGAGTCTGGCCTCAACAATATTTTGGAAAAATTTAGGAATTTGGAGATAAAAATGAATTTGTCCGCCAAGAGAGACAATCTCTAAGGAGAACCAACCCCGAACACTCCCCATAATAAAACGGTCAATTAATTCCCCTTCGTAACCCTGATTCATGACTTCTAAGAAGAGTTCCATTGCTTTAGGTGACTTATTGATCTCCTTAGGAATCTTAACTTCTAGTAAAACACGGGGTTCGTCATTGATATATTTGCCCCTGATATAGGAGAGGTAAGATTGCCATAACAAAAAAGCCAGAAGAAAGGGGGCAAAATAGACAATATAAAAAAGAGCCGGAGTGAAGACATCCGTCAGCCTAAAGGCAACAGTATTGAATGCTTCAAAAAAAGATAGAGTCCCTTGCATTAGTAATTATTATACCTAAAAAGGAAGAAACCCGCTAGCAAATTAAAACCCCCGCCAGACCTTAAGTGAGCCCAAGGTCTGGCGGGGGTTTTCTTTCCTTTATTTAACGATAACGAACCTACCGTCAGTATTCTTTTTGAAGAATTTAGGATTCTGGAGATTGACCAAGATAGTATTGTTCTTTACTTGACGTTCCTTGAGAACCTTCTCGATAACTTCATCACGAGTAAGGGGCCCTCTCTCTTTAATTAAGCGCTGGATAACTTCAATAACAGTACCTCTAGAATAGCCCCATTCAGTTAGAGCATAGAGTCCGCGACCGACAAGGACGAAACGATTATCTTTAATCAATTCATTGTGACAAGTCGCCGGATGAGCTGAGCGGTCGAAAGTTTGATTGATCTTCTTAGCGACATCGGCGAAATGTAGAGGAGCTTTATTCTGGCGTAAAACTAAATAAGCATAATCACGAATACCGCGCATCCGAATATTAGGTGAAACGGCAAGTCCCCATTCACCAAGAGGATTCTTGGCCAAATTTTTAGAAATAAGTAACCATTTATCAGCGAAGCGATCTATTTGCGGGTCAGCCGAAATGTCTTTAATATTCTTCAGTTCAACCAAAAATTTGCTCACCAACTCTGGCTCGGAGATAAGATCACCTTCCGAGAAATTAGCGCAAAGATTCTTAAGAGACTGATGGACCTTATCGGCCAACTGAGGGTTAGTTGTCCAACGATAGTGGAAGTCCTCATCTTCTTTAAGTTTGGTAAAAGCCTCCGAAACAACCAAAATGAAATGAGCGTGATTTTGAGTTGATTTGTCTTTGGCGAGAGATTCTAGAAACATCTGCTCATGAACAATTCCGCCAAAATCATCCATGGCTTGTTTAAGTTGACGGAAAGCTTGTTCGGCATTAGCATAAGCTTCTGATTTTTTGATAAGGTTAAGAGCAAAAGCTTCAATCTGACGAACTCGCTCACGAGTAATCTTATATTCACCGCC
>DAOTDH010000045.1:0-4535 GCA_035453545.1 Minisyncoccota bacterium | reverse complement strand
GAAGCATGAAGTGGTGGCCATGGACCGGCATAAAGAATTGTGGCTTCAGCATTCTCTGAATCCACTCAAGCTCTCCCTGATAGGCATGGCCAGAGGAATGAACATCAGCAATTCCGTAGTGTACAATTTTGGCTCCTTGACGCGAGAGATTATCTTTTAACTTTTGCACCGCTTTCTCGTTGCCAGGAATAACAGAAGAGGAGAGTAGTATGGTGTCACCTTTTCTCAGTTTGACAGTGCGGTGGCCCTTCTGAGCGATACGCATAAGAGCGGCATACTCATCTCCTTGGGCTCCTGTCGCTAAGACCACAATCTTGTTGTCTGGGTAGTTCTCGATATCTTCTGAACTAATGAAGGCTGCCTTGTTAACTTTGAGATAACCAAGCTCTTTGGCAATCTCAATATTGGTTTTCATAGCTCTTCCTTCAACGGCTACTTTTTTCCCTAGTTCTTCGCAGGCCTCAATAATAGCAATAACTCTCTCGAAAAGAGAAGCGAAAGTTCCAATAATAACGCGACCTGGTACTTCGCTAATAATTTTTTTAAGATTTTGTTGAACCTCTTTCTCTGAGAAAGAGAAACCGGGTTTTTCGACATTGGTTGACTCGGCGATAAGAAAGAGATTTTTTTCTTCTCCTAGCTTCTTGTAGGCGGCATTTTCGATTTCTTTTATTTTTCCATTTTCGTGTTCGAGTTTAATGTCGCCGGTGACAATAATGTTGCCGTAAGGTGTCTCGACAATTATCCCAATCGAATCGGGGATGGTGTGGGTAGTAGCGAAGAAACGGACAGCTAAGTTGCCTAATTTAATCTTGTCTTTAGGATTGACAACTTGGATATTGAGACGAGCAACATGAGGGAATTCCTCTTGTCGTTTCTTAATCATCACCGCAGTGAGGAGTGAGGTATAGATAGGCGGGTTGCCAATTTTCTCCATTAGGTAAGGGATACCGCCAATGTGGTCGAGGTGACCATGGGTCACAAGAAGACCTCGGATTTTACTCTTCCTCTCTTCAAGGTAGGTTGTGTCAGGAATAATATAATCAACTCCCGGAGCCTCTTCTCCGGGGAGAAGGAAACCAGCATCAATAACCACAATATCGTTACCATATTCGATCATGGTCATATTCTTGCCAACCTCTTCGACCCCGCCAAGAGGAATGATCCTAATATTGCCTGGAGCAAGGGGGGGGATTTTTTCTCTTGGCTTATCTCTCTCTTGATCATTTATTGTCGTTTTAGGTGGGCCAAACCTCTTACCGTTACGCGAGTTAAACGAAGTCCGAGCCATTTTTGTTGCCGGTTTTTTATTTGTTCCAATATTTTTTTTCTTACTTGTCGTCTCGAAAGTTTCGACATTGCCGTTACTATCGACGCGGAGCCGTCTCATTTTTATCATAATAATTAACTAAGTGAGTAATCTAATAATAATTTTTTAGAAATAAGAAGCAATTTTAGCAAAGATAGACCAAACTCGATCAGTCTTGAAGTACCATTTATAAGCACCAGAGAAACGGTCGGCGGGGCTGGCGATAATTGGTAATTGGACACCTTTAAGATCGCTTGGTACGGCATAAAGGAAGTCGGGTTGGTAGAGGAAGACGGCTGGTTGATTTTCCATTATTTTATTAGAAAGTTCTTGATATTTGGCCCCGAGGTCTTCGACCTTGTTGGATTCACGAATTTCTTCTAAGAGTTTATCTGTCTCATTATCGACATACAAGGCGATATTAAGACCAGGGTCTAAGCGTTGTGACGAATGCCAGAAGGGGTAGAGATCGTAATCACGGCCAACCACTTCGCCGAAAAGAAGGGCGTCATAACGACGGGGACGGATAACTTCTTGATTGAGATCGCCTGGTTCGAAGATCTCGATATTAACTTTAATTCCTAACTTGCCCCAATCCTTGGCGAGGATCTCGGCCACTGTCTTAAGCTCGCTAATATTGGCAGTGGCCAGAGTGAAGTTTACGGGGCCAGTCTTGGCTTTCTTTTTTTCTAATTCACCTTGATCATTTATTTCCCAACCATTTTTCTCTAAGAGTTCTTTGGCCTTTGCGATGCTACGACTCTTGTCTTCTGGCTCATCAACGATTGATTTGGGTAAGACATTGTAGAGAGGGACGCCATAGCCAGATAAGACATTTTGAATAAGTGTTTCCCTGTCTATCGCTAGATCTAAGGCTTGTCGCAGAGTTTGGTCGATGAAAAGCTGGTTACGGCTAGAGTTCAAGAAGACGGCAAAAGTTCTGGGGAGAGGGGCTCGAATAATTTTGTGTCCCTCTTCAGAGAGATCGAGGGCTAAGGCCGGAGTAACGGCACTAGCACTACCTATCTCTCCATTCCCTAGGGCGGAGAGTAATTCTTTTTCGTTGTTGTAAAAACGCAAAGTTAAATTTACTCGCGGTGTCCCCAGAGCAAATTTTTTGGAAGGTTTTAAATTATAACTTTGCGGGATGCCAGCTTTGTCTTTATTGATATTAACAACTTCGTAAGGGCCACTTCCGATGGGATTAGTGTTGAGGCTAGCGAGAGGAAACTGCTCTGGCTTTACTTTCTCCCAGAGATGAGCGGGAATTATCCCGAGGGTCGTATTGTCTAAGAAGAAGTTGTAAGGCTTCTTAAGAGAGAACTGGATAGTTAGATCATCTACCTTTGAGACGGTGATGCCATTCCAACTTCCTCGGCGCGGACTTTTGTAAGCTTGGTCCTGGACGCACTTAATGGTAAAGAGGATATCTTCAACTGTAAGATTTTGGCCGTCAGACCAGTGTAAATTTTTGCGGAGGTGGAAGGTATAAACAAGCCCATCATCAGAAACTTCATAGCTCTCAGCTAAGTCGGGCTCATAACCACGACCCGGGGCGAGACGTAGGAGTCCGGAGTAAATTAAAGTGGTTAGGTCACGGTCTACATCGGAGGTAGCGAGGAGGGGGTTGATGAAGCGAGGGGAGCCAATGATCCCTTCGGTGAGACTTCCACCAGCGATGGGGACATCCACCATCAGTTTGTTGTTTAGTTTGCTGACGAGAGCGAGAAAACTAATAACAAAGATAATAGTTAGGATTATAAAAATATTCTTAATCCTTTTGTTTAGAGAATCATAAGCAAAAACTAGCTCTTGTCGAGACGGTAAGTTTAAACTTTTAAACCAAGAGAAAAATTTTTCTTTCACGATAGTAAATAGTAATTAAAAAATAGAGAGAGTCGTAAAACTAATTTTAGTTGTTAGAAATTAGAGAAAGAGGGCCAAGACCGCTGAGAGGGTAAAGAGAACGGCGATAACAATAGTCGTAATGAAGAGTTGTCGTTCGAGACCACGTTTGGTTTGCCAGCCACTGCCACCAGCTTGACCACCACCGAAGGCTGAACCTAAGCTCCCCTCACTCTGTTGCAGTAAAATAGCTCCAACCAAAAGGATGGATAAAATAATTTGGACGTAGGGTAAATAATCAGCAAGCAGAGACATAAAAGTATCTTATATCTCCATTATAGCAGATCCTGTCTAAAAAGCAACTTGAAACCTTCCCTGCCAGACCAATCTTCTAAAAAGTCCTCGGATCTCCTCGCTTTGCTCGGCCAGACATTTTTAGAATCTTGTCTGCCAGGTCAGGAAATCTCAATAACTTTGGCCGAAGAGGTATGGCCGGATTTGATGACGAGGAGAGACTTGGGTTTGTCTAAGTATTCGGCTAAGACGCGGATCACTCCTTTGTTGGCTTGGCCTCGCTCGGGGGGTTCTCGGACCCAGACGATATAATGGGTCTCGTCGATTTTATCAACCTTCTCACCACCGGCACCGGGCCGGGTTTTAACAAAAATTCGCATTATGCTATTATTATATCAGTAATTTATTAATAAATTAATTTTTAACAAAATATGACTATACTTCTATGGGTTATCTTGGCTCTCATTGTTGTCGTTGTGGCTTGGTTAGTACTGGGTTACAACAGCTTTGTTCGTCTTATCAATCAGACTAAAGAGGCTTGGGCCGATATCGACGTCCAACTCAAGCGTCGTTATGATCTGATCCCTAATCTGATCGAGACTGTTAAGGGTTACGCTACTCACGAAGAATCGGTTTTTGCCAAAGTGACAGAGGCGCGAGCTAATGCTTTGTCCGCTCAAGGTCCAGCTGAGAAAGGTAAGGCCGAGAACATGCTCACCGAGAGTTTGAAGAGTGTCTTTGCTGTGGCTGAGGCCTATCCGGCTTTGCGGGCGGTGGAGAGTTTTACTAGTTTGCAAACAGAACTCGCTGATACCGAGAACAAAATTCAAGCCGCTCGTCGCTTCTACAACGGTAATGTCCGCGATTTGAATATTAAAATAGAAACTTTCCCTTCCAATCTCATTGCTAAGGCTTTCAAATTTACCAAACGCGAATTCTTTCAACTCGAAGAGGGTAGTGTGGCCAAAGAACCAGTGGCTGTGAAGTTCTAAATTATCCGACTATTGATTATGGATATTAAGGATCGCGAATTACATCGGATCGCTATTACGGCTATCATTTATAATGATAAGGGTCAGTATTTAGT
>DAOTDH010000044.1:0-4590 GCA_035453545.1 Minisyncoccota bacterium | reverse complement strand
TTTAGAATATTACGTTGATTGGGGTGATCGTGCTGTTCCTCTCAGTAAAGACAATACAAGTTTTCGTGTTAATCAGAGCACAACTTTTACCCATTCTTATTCAGTTCCGGGCACATATATAGTTAAATTTAAGGCTCTATCAGCTCCTTCTTGGTGTGGTTGTCCTTCTGGCGTTGCATGTATCACTCGGGCTTGTGCTCCTACCGATATTGTTTCAGTTGAAACCAGTATGACTGTGGTGGTTAAAGATGCTTCCACTGTCTCTCCCTCTGTTACTGTTGTGTCTCCTAATGGTAGCGAGACGTTGATACCGGGGCAGACTTACAAAATTACATGGTCACCAGAACACCTTCCTCTTGGTTTTGGAGAAAAGATAAATATTTATTTAGTTGATGATTCTATTTCTCCTTCTGTTTGTACAAATAATGGGGTTTGTTGCTCTTCTTGTTCTAATCGGGGATCAATTGCCTCAGCTCTTACTACTTCTTTTGGTGAATATTTGTGGACTATTCCTATTGGCCAAAAGCCGGGGACTACCTATAAAATATACGCCAGGACTGTAAGTAATGATTGTCTTTCTGGCTGTGTTAGTGATAAGAGTGATAACTATTTTACTATTGCTGATATAAGGACTTGGTAATTTTATAGTTATTAGTCCAAGTTTCTTAATTTCTTTTTGTTTGACATAAATCCTTATTTTGCTATGATAGCACTTAGCTCATCAGGGTGTGCCAGTAGGCCACTTCAATGAGCGTTTACATTAGTTCAATTGGCTCACTATAAATAATTATGGCACGATCATTATCTAAAGGTCCCTATGTGGACGAAAATCTATTGAAGAAGATTGCTGGCAAGAAAGCCAGTGACTCTAGCGTTGGTGTCATCAAGACTTGGGCCAGACGCAGTCAGATTAGCCCAGAGATGGTCGGCTTTACTTTTGGCGTCCATAACGGCAAGAATCATCTTGAGGTCTTCGTGACCGAAGAGATGGTGGGTCACCGTTTGGGCGAATTTTCTCCTACTCGTAAGTTCACCAAACATGGTGGTAAGATGCAGAAGGAGATAGAGCAGAAGAAGAAAGAGGCTGAGATCTCGGCTGCTAAGGCCGCTAAGGACTCCCCAGCTAAGAAATAGTTCGACCCGCTCACTATAAATAATCATATGAAAGCTTTTCTTAAGAACCATCATCAAACCCCCCGCAAGACCCGCCTTATTGCGGACCTTGTTCGCGGTAAGAAAGTTTCGGTTGCCTTGGCTGAGCTTGATTTGGTGGTTAAGAAATCAGCTGATCCTGTTAAGAAGCTTATTGAATCTGCTGTGGCTAATGCCAAGAATAATTTTAAGGCTAAAGAAGAAGACCTTTATATTAAGAACATAACTGTCGACAAGGGCAATGTTATCAAGCGAGCCCGCCCAGCCTCAAGGGGTCGAGCTTTTCCTATCCGTCATCGCTTGAGCCACATTGAGGTCACTTTGGAGGCTAAAGAACCTAAAACCAAATAATTATGACACATCGCGTTCATCCATATTCACATAGGTTAACTATCATCCGTGATTGGCAGTCACGCTGGTTTGGTAAGGGAGAGAAATATGTTGATTTCTTGAAGGCTGATGTTATGTTGCGTGAGTTCCTCACCAAGCGTCTTCGTGGTTCTTATGTTGATCAGGTGGAGATTGAGCGTGGAGAGAATTTTTATAAAATTATTATTAAGACTTCTCGTCCCGGTATGATTATTGGCCGAGGCGGTGACGGTATTACCAAGCTTAAGAGCGAGATTATTGCTCAATTACAGAAGACTGGCACCGTTTTGCCTAAGGATGTTAATGTTGATATCCAAGAGGTTAAAGAGCCTGAGGCTAGTGCTGCGATTGTGGCCTATATGATTGCCGAGGGGTTGGAGAAGCGTTTACCTTTCCGCCGCGTCCTCAAGCAGACAGTTGAGCGAGTCTTGAATAGTAAGTCAGTTAAGGGAGTTAAGGTCACTTTATCTGGTCGTTTGGGTGGAGCTGATATGGGTCGCACTGAGACCTTGCGTAAGGGCCAAGTGCCTCTTCAGACTTTGCGCGCCGATATTGATTTTGCTCGAGAGAAGGCTTATATGTATTACGGTGTTGTTGGAATTAAGGTCTGGATTTATCGCGGAGAGATCTTCGAAGCTGATACAAATAGTTCAGCTCGTTCACTATAAAATAAATTACCATGTTGTTACCAAAAAAAGTAAAATTCAGAAAGTGGCATACCATGCGGATTAATCCTAATAAGATTAAGACTGAGACTCGTGGCACCAAATTATCTTTTGGTAACTTTGGCCTTAAGGCTGAGACCCCTGGACGTATCAAGTCTAATCAGATTGAGGCGGCCCGCAAAACGATTTCTCGCCAGATGAAGAAGACCGGGAAACTTTGGATCCGCATTTTTCCTGATATGCCTTTTACCGCTAAAGCCGCGGAGGTAGGTATGGGTAAGGGTAAGGGTGATCCTAAGGGCTATCATGTCCAAGTTTGGCCTGGTCGTTTGATTTTTGAAGTTGATGGTTTAACCGATGAGATTGCCAAAGAAGCTTTGCGTAAGGCGGGAGCCAAATTACCGATTAAGACAAAAATAGTAAGCAGGTAATAAGAGTATGAAAAAAACAGATTTTAAAACTAAATCAGAAGCGGAGTTGAAGAAGATTCTCATTGAGAAGAAGGATTCTTTGGCTAAATTTAAATTCGGTATTTCTGGTTCTCGCACCAAGAATGTAAAAGAGGGTCGCAATACTCGTCGAGATATTGCCAGAATTTTAACTGCCTTAAAGCCAAGAGGTTAAACCTCAACGGCCTCAAGAGGTTTAACCTCAGGAAAGGCTAAAATAAAAATTATGAAAACAGAAATAAAAAATAAGAAAGTTCTCAAGGGTAAGGTTGTCTCCGACAAAATGGCTAAGACTGTCGTTGTAGAGATTAAGCGCTTTGTGAAGCACCCGAAGTATGGGAAATTTTATAATATCTCCAAACGATACAAAGCTCACGACGAGGGGAATAAAGCTAAGATTGGAGATGAAGTAGAGATCCGTGAGTGCCGACCAATGTCTAAGGACAAACATTTCGAAGTAATTAACCTGCCTACGCAGACAAGTAAATAAACGACCATGATACAGCCTCAATCCATAGTAAAAATTGCAGATAATACCGGTGCTAAAGTCGGTCGCGTTTTTAAGGTGCTTGGTAGTTCTAAGAAGCGTTATGCACGGATTGGGGAGTTAGTTATTTTGTCTGTGCAGAAGGCTGAGCCTCGTAAGGCGGTGAAGAAAAAAGAGGTGCTTCGTGCCTTGGTGGTGCGTCAGCGTGCTCCTTTCCGACGGGCTGATGGTTCTTATCTTCGCTTCGATGAGAATGCGGTGGTGATTTTGGACAAGGTTAAACCAGAGCCAAAAGGGGGCCGTATCTTTGGACCGATTCCTCGTGAGATTGGTGAATTAGGTTACCAGAAGATTGTTTCTTTGGCGCCTGAGGTAGTTTAAATAAAAAACATGAAAATCAAAAAGAATGACAATGTAATGGTAATGACAGGCAAGGACCGCGGTAAGCAGGGCAAGGTTTTGCGTGTTATTCTTGATAACAATAAAGTTTTAGTAGAAGGAATCAATCTTAAGAAGAAACATCAACGCCCTCGCAAACAAGGGGAGAAGGGTCAGATGGTAGATATGCCACATCCGGTTGATATGTCCAATATCCTTCTTTATTGTTCTAGTTGTGGTAAGGGTGTACGAATGGGGGTCAAAATGAATGGGGAAAAGAAAGTACGTATTTGTAAGAAGTGTGGCAAGGAAATTTAATTATGAAAAAGCTAAAAGAAAAAATTGAAGACATAATGCCTGAGCTTAAGAAGGAGCTAGGGGTTAAGAATAATATGGCTGTTCCCCATCTAGTGAAGGTGGTTGTTAATTCTGGTACTGGTAAGGCCAAGGACAAGAAGAGGAATGAACTCGTGGCTGACCGTCTGGCTAAGATTACTGGCCAGAAGGCTTCACCTCGTGGGGCCAAACAATCTGTGGCCAGCTTCAAGGTCCGTCAGGGCGATATTATCGGCTTTGCCACGACTCTTCGTGGTCAGCGTATGTACGATTTTCTTGACCTTCTCTTCAATGTAACTATTCCTCGTATTCGTGACTTCAAGGGCTACAATGAGAAGATTGTTGATGAGGTTGGCAATCTAACCTTAGGTGTTAAAGAGCATATCGTCTTCCCTCAGACCGCCGACGAAGAGTTGAGAGATATCTTCGGTCTGGCTATTACTATTGTCACTTCCGCCAAAGACAAAAAATCCGCCCTCGCTTTCTTCAAAGCGATTGGGTTTCCGTTTAAAAAGTAGGCGCTCGGCCTCGTCCTGTAAAACAACACAGAAAACCCCTCCAGCGAGGGGTTTTCTTACGTTCCGCGACGGCTATTTTGCCATAGTTTCTCGCTTTGCTCGAAACATTAATGATGGCAAAAACCGGCTGGCCGTAGCTTCACGAGGTTGTTTAACTGAACGAGTCCTCGCTTTGTTGGCCGTGCTACGTCAGCCATAGCTTCAGAAATTATCAAACATCGGATGTTCGATAATCA
>DAOTDH010000043.1:0-4660 GCA_035453545.1 Minisyncoccota bacterium | reverse complement strand
GTTGACAATTCGAAGAGAAGACACCACCGGCAGCGCTAAACCAGACAACGACAGCCGAAGGCTTCTTAACTACAACGTAATTCTTAATCGCTTGACTCTCTGGTTCAGAGAAAGCTTGACTCCCACCACTCACCTTCATCTTCTGCCAGACACCATCGGCCTGCCAACCACAATCGAAGTTACGATTGAGATCAACACCACGGGAATTAAAGCGCCCTTCGATCACGGTCTCGGCCGAACTTGAGACATCAGTGGCAGCAAAACGGCCAGCAGTACCGACAACTTTGTTAAGTCCATCTGGGTTAAGAACAGGGATAACAGTAATTTTAATATTATCAGGGACAATATTAGGGTTAGCTTCTAAGTAATCCATCAATTCGTAAGCCAGGAGTGAAGTGTTCCATTCATAGCCACCATGGATACCTCCGACAAAAAGAATATTTTTCTCGCCAGTGCCATAATTATAAGCGACGATGTCTCGCTTCTCGAGAGATGAGCCAATAATTGTCTGCTTCTCATAAACAGGAGCGGCAACTTGATCAGTCGAAGAAGAAATAAGGTCAGTACTTGTTACTGTGTCATCAGTGACGATTAAATCAGATGAGTCCTTAGTAAAGAAATAAATGCCAATAATAAGACCAATAATAACGAGCAAACTAACGACAATAGTAGTGTTTTTCATAATACCTCTAGTCTAGCACAGATATCCTTTTGTCACCAGAAACAAAAAACCCGTCCAGCACAACAAGTGCACCGGACGGTTTGTCAAAAATTATTTCTTGCCTCCTTTAGTCTTCTTGGCCGCCTTAGCCTCAAGCATGGCTCTCTTTATCTCTAGACGCTTTTTGGTCTTTTTCGAACGAGAGGTCTTCATATTACCTACCCCGGTAAATCTTTTTCCCATATTTATATACTTCGCCTCGCCAAACGAGGCCTAAAATTAATTTATTAATTATCCATCAAGTTTAACAGAAAACCAACAAAGAAGCTATCTTTTACTTTTTGATAAAACCTTCAAGGGCGCGTAAGACTTCGACGGGCAACATGTAGACGACAGTGTTGGATTGGTCCGAAGACATGTCGTTAATAGATTGAAGGGTTCTCAGGTTTAGAGCACCGGGAGCCTCAGCCAGCATCTTGGCCGCCTTAGTGATGTTCTCCGCGGCGGCCAACTCCCCTTCGGAGTTAATGATAACCGCTCGCTTCTCTCTCTCCGCTTCAGCTTGTTTACCGATAGTTCGTTCCATATCAGCTGGCAAGCTCACATCCTTAAGCTCGACGTTCTGAACTTTCAAACCCCAAGCATCAGTCTCCTTATCGACAATCTCGCGAATCCTCTCAGCAATCTTGTCCCGACTTGAAAGAAGTTCGTCCAAAGTTACTTCTCCAACAATATTTCGCATCGTCGTCTGAGCATATTGAGAAATAGCGTAACGAAAATCCTCTACTTCGATAATCGCCTTCTCGGCATCATCAACCTTATAATAAATAACAGCATTAACTCGGACAGTGACGTTGTCTCTTGTGATAGCATTCTGATCGGGTACATCTACCGCTTTTACTCGGACATCAACTTTCTGATAGCTCTGAAAAATAGGCCAGACGATTCTCCAACCCGGTTCCATAATTGAAGTGAATTTACCGAGAGTAAACTTGACTCCCCTTTGGTATTGATTAATTTGCTTAATAGAAATCAAAATGACAAACCCAACGATTCCAATAATTGTCCAAGGCATATTTTTATATATATTTAATTAACCTTACTAATTTCTTCAATCTTATCATTCTTACCATAATAAACAACCCTAATAAAAATACTTTTAAAGAAGATAAAAATAAGGCACAAAAGAAAACCCACCAAGACAAGTTTCCTCATTGGCAGGTGGGTGGAAAAATATTATCGAGCTTTAGTCATCCCAATCATCGATTAAGAATTAAGATTTATCGTTTTTAAGATATTTATCGGCAACACTAAGGGCAAAAGATGGCAAGATAATAAAAACACAAGCCATGATCAGTTTTATAAAAACCTGATTCACTGGAGCATTATCATTCGACCCGCCAAACAAAACCAAACCAAGGCCAAAGATACCGAAAGCAATTGACGCGCCAATAAAAATACGAGTTGAAATATTTTGCATAAAATAATTATATCATATTTAGCCGAGATTCAAACTCAACTTTTTGGCTATTTTTTAACCTCAATCTTCAAACTTTCGAGTGGTATACCTTGGTATTGTCTTTTACTTATCTTCCCCTAGGACCTTAACAGTAAAACCCGCCGATTCAATTATTTTAATATAATCATCTTTTAACAAAGCGCCACCAACACAACCAGCAATCAGCTCTTCATTACTTCGTTGTTCTTTGGTCAAATCTTCAAGAAGGACAATGTCTGATAGATACATTCGGCCCCCTTTCTTTAAAACACGATAGGCTTCAGCAAAAACCCGGCCTTTATCTGGCGCAAGGTTAACAACACAATTGCTAATAACAACGTCAATTGAATCGCTATCAACGGGAAGCTTCTCAATATCACCAAGACGGAACTCTAAATTTTTATAACCCTGATCTTTAGCAATAGCTGTCGCTTTTTCTATCATTTCTTCCGTCATATCAATCCCAATTACTCGCCCCGAGCTACCAACCTTTTGGGCCGCCAAGAGACAATCAAGTCCAGCCCCCGAGCCCAGATCAAGAACGACATCACCTTCCTTAATATGAGCGAGAGCCACTGGATTGCCACAACCTAAACCAAGGTTAGCGACCCCGACAGTTTTTAGTTCGGCATCCGAATAGCCAATACTTTTGGCGATCTCCTCGTTAATTGTTTTATTCTGACAACTACAGCAACTTTGACAGCCTCCATTCGTGACCGCTTTAACATAAAAATCCTTAATAATTTTTTTAACTTTATTATCATTATTCATTTAAAGAGTATACTCCTCGGTCCGCATCTGTCCAAGGGTACAACAAAACACCTTAAAAAATAACAAGAAAAAATTTGACCCCAATAGGGCAGAAAGGGTTAGAACCTTTTTTAGAAACTACTCAACCTCTAGGGAAGATAGAATTTTTGTGAAAAGTTCAATTTCCTTATCAGGAATAATTACCCCAGGTAAATTAAGATAAGTTTTATTATTAATATTAATCGGACTTAACTCTGGAACAAAAGAGCGAACAACAACGAGAGTTTTTGTCGAGCCAAGTGAAAAATAGTAGGTGTAATTACCACACCCCTCTGCGCCTGAAGTTATCTGATAACCATTCAGATTCCCTACTCTAAAAGAATCGACAAAGCCAGGAGATAGCTTAAATGTTCCATTAACAAAATAATCTTTATCCAACCACCCATGAGTTTCATCTAGAGCTCCTTTCATATCCTTATTGACCACTCTAAGAGAAACATTAAAATCAGTAAATTTATCTAGTATAGTTCCAGTCCCTTTCATATCACAGAAATCATTGTGTCTATAACTTAAAGAATGGCTGAGATTAACTTTATCACCATCTTTCACTACCGAAATAATATCATCGGGATACTCAAACTCAATAGAATTATCAGAGTACTTCTTCCAGCCAGAGTTATTTGTCTGATTTTCAGAAATAGGGGCTAGTACTTCCTGTTCTTGAGTTACCATTGGTTCTTGAACATTATTATCTTCCTTATTACTTAAAACTAAATAGTAAGCACCGCCAGTAACCAAAATTAATAGAATAACCCCAATTAGATATTTTTTCATAATTTTATTTTCTATTTTTAATCCAAACTTTTTTAACAAAAGAAATTGATAATGTAGAAAGCAGAAAACCTAAGGTTGGCACTATTGCATTAATAAAGGGATTTAGTAAATGAGCAAAGATAAAAAACAAAACAACAACAATGTAAGTCAAAATTGCTACAAGTACTTTCCTTAATAAACTTGTTTCCCAAGCTTTGTCTTTTTCAACCCTAATATTTCTTTCTTTTATTTCTTGAATATCTTTTTTGATTTGTTCTAATTCTTCCATAATTTCATTTTAACCTCTTGTCTTTTTATAAATAAAAAATTGGGTCACAATTTATATTCATTAGATCAGTTTAACAAATTTAGACCTTAAACGACACCCCACTTTACTTCTCGGCATGAAATTGTCTGAGAAGAACTGATCGAAGTCGAACTTCAATCATTACTTAGAAAAGTTTGGTAGATCTCAAAACTAGAAAGCTTATGCTTATCTAGACCTCCTTTTTCTCTCTCATCTTTTTGTCTTAAAATTTCTAATCTTACTTCAGGTGTTAAAATTTTTTTAAGCTTATCAATAAACTCAATTTCTTCTTTGTCTATATCTTTTAAAAACCAGATTTCAATTTCCCATTTTACATTTTCATGTTCAACCTTTAGCACGATGATAAAACTCTCAGGCCTCTTTGCTCTTTTAAATTTTTCAAAATCACCGTACTCATATTTCTGAAACAATCGCAGGTCAATTAACTTTTGAAGCGCTTTAACAGAAGATTCTCTAGGATTGTCATTAAGCACGACGATGTCTATGTCTGGCCCATACATGAGATCAAGGTCATAAGCCCCTCTCATTTTTACTTGACCAAAACCAGATAAAATATCAACTAAATTCGTTCCGCTTAAAATCTTATCGGCGTTAGTCTTAACCTGTTTTG
>DAOTDH010000042.1:0-4740 GCA_035453545.1 Minisyncoccota bacterium | reverse complement strand
GTGAAGAATCTCGGTGGCCTCTTTGTCTTGGGCACTGAGCGTCACGAAGCGCGCCGAATAGACAACCAGTTGCGAGGTCGCTCGGGTCGTCAGGGTGATCCTGGGACAACACAGTTCTTCGTTTCGCTGGAGGATGACTTGATGCGGGTCTTTGGCTCGGATCGGATCAAGAGTATGATGGGACGTTTTGGTATACCCGAAGATGAGCCGATTATTAACAGTATGGTCTCGCGCGCCTTGGAGAATGCCCAGAGCAAGATTGAGGGTCTTAATTTCGACATGCGCAAACATTTGCTAGAGTACGATGATGTTACGAGCCACCAGCGAGATACTATCTACGAGAGAAGGAACGATATTGTTTTGGGAGGCAAGGAGTCAGTCGATAATTTTATCGAGCGAGCCTTAATTTCTTTGCCTCTCTCCGAAGAAGAGAAGGCCGACTTTACTACTAAGATTAAGGCTCGACGAGAGGCTCTGGGTGAAGATAATTTTGTTTTGAACGCTCGTCGCCTGATCCTCCAAGTCATCGACTTGCATTGGGTGGAGCATCTTGAGGCTATCGAGTACATGAGAGGCAGTGTGCGCTTACGTGCTTATGGGCAGCGTGACCCTTTGGTTGAGTTCAAGCGGGAAGGTCTGGCTCTTTTTAAGGAAATGGAGCTAGCTATCTTTGGCCGAGTTTTAGAATACTTATCTAATCTTGGTCAAGAGGTCAAAGAAGAAAAAGTTCAATTAGAGGCTGTTCACGGTTCGGTGGAGACTATCACTAAGCCAACAACGGAAGCATCTCGCCAAGTGTCGGGACCTAAAGTGGGGCGCAATGACCCTTGCCCTTGTGGTTCGGGCAAGAAATATAAGAAATGCTGCGGATCTTAGAATAAACGCCTAGTTTAAAGGACGAAATAAAGATAAAGGACATACATGTCCTTTATCTTTTTTGTCTTTTAGACATTCCTCGTCACCCCGCCAGACCTCAAAAGAGCCCGAGGTGTGGCGGGATGAGGAGTAACTAAATCTCATGGTGAGGGAGTGAGTTTTACGGGGGTTGACATTTTTTATCTTTTCTTGTTGCATTTTATCTCGACTTCTGCTAGTAATGTACTTAGCTTTAGATACTTCCAATTGGGGAACTATCTTAATTAGTACCTTGAGAATTGATTTGGCCTTTTTAGTTTATTTTTTATTCAAAGCTAATTAGAGCAAAATGAATTCTCACTTAATTATTACCGTAAAAAAGATCGTCGTCCTAACCCTCATTGTCGGGTTCTTTGTGATGCCGGTTACTCCGATTTTAGCGGAAGAAATTGTTGCTCCTGTTAGTGAACCTATTGTTGAAGTTGTCCCTGCTGTCGAAGCTACTCCAATTGTTGAAGTTGCTCCTGTTGCTGAAGAACCTATCTTTGAAATTGTGCCCGAGATCGTCGAGTGTGCCCCCGAGATTGAGTTAGTTGCTGAAGCTTCTGAAGAGGTTATTATCCTTGAAGAAGTAACAGAAGAAGTTGTGGCGGAAGCTTTCATTGAAGAAGCTATTGTCGAAGAAGTTTCGGCTCCAGCTATTTTTTCGAAAATTGCCCCTATTACTTCGGCGGTTGATTTTGCTGAAGAGAACAACTTTACTACGGTTTCGGATCCTATTATCATAGTTGACGAAGAAACCTCTAGTCTGGCTAGCGAGTTAAGTTTTGTTACTGAGTCTGGTGATCCTATTGTTAACCCAGAGTTAACTGCTATTAGCGCGGAGAACAGTTTCACCACTGCTAATTCAATAGATGTCACTGAAGATGACGTCACTATTGGAACTGAGAACAGCTTCACGACTCTCAACGATACCATCGACAACGATAATAATATTTCGGTTAGTACGGAGAACAGCTTCACGACTCTCAATGACACCATTGATACAGATGATGACATTGCGGTTAGTGCCGAAAAAATCTTCACGACTTTAGATAATTCAACTGAGGATAATACTACGGTTAGTGAGGAAAACACCTTTACAACCTTAGACAATTTTAATGATGATAACACTGCTGTTAGCGGTGAAAATAGCTTCACTACCCTAAGAGGAGATGATGACGATACTGATCCAGCGGTTAGTGATGAGCAGTCCTTCACGACTTTAGATAATTCAACTGAGGATAATACTACCGTGAGCGAGGAAATGTCCTTTAGTACTTTAGATAACGGGACAGGTGATCCTGATAGCGAAAACACTTTCACAACTCTTAGTGACACGACTCCGCCAGTTAATCCTCCGGGCGGTGGCGGTGGAGGTGGTTCTAGTGGGGGATATGTCTTGGCCCAGCAAACTTATACCTGTGGGATTCTTCTCCACAAATTTATAAAATATGGCCAAGCCAATGATCGTTTGGAAGTTATTAAACTTCAAATTTTCTTACGAGTTTTCGAAGGTTTCACTAACCTTAAGGTGACCGGTATTTATGATTTGCCAACTTACCGTGCCGTGGAGATTTTCCAAAAACGTTATACCCAAGACGTCTTGAGTCCGTGGGGGATAACTGATTCTACTGGTTATGTCTTCATCACGACGCGCTTAGCGATCAATAACATCTTCTGCGGTCGTTCTACGGCTAATGACTTAGATCTGCGTAATTTCTATCGTGAGTATGAGTTGGCTACGGGTGAGACCTTCATCTTAACTCCGGTTCTTGACGACGACACGGCTGATGGCGGTTATACTCTCACTCCGGCCACTACCACTGAAGCTACCACTACCGAAGCAACTTCTACTCCTGTCGTGAAGAGAAATTGGCTGATGGCGGGGCTTGGCGGTTTACTTGATTTTATTGGTGATAATCTCTGTTGGCTCTTGAATTTGCTCTTGCTCTTGATAATCTTCTTCTTGCTCTGGCTCTTGTGGATCACTGATCAGGATGATGATAACAATTTTACTGAGGGAGAAGATGAATCTCTAAAAGGGCATATTGCTAATGGTGATCTAGGCCTCATTGGAGCGGTCGCTCTGGATGAGATAATGTCTGAAGATGACAAATTGGTTTTAGACGCTCTGGCCGAGGAGGAGGACTCGCAAATTCCCGCGGCCAATAACGATCCTGACCAAAACGCTATCAATCTCTAGCCTAGGAGCAAAAGCCCTTGACAGAATCTCAAAAATATACTAGGAATGTACTTAGGTTCCGTTCTTTGATAAGACGGAAAAATTAAAAAACAACGTTTGCAACGCCCTTAAGGGCACCCTCGGCTACGGCGGAGGTGAAGGAAAAAAGCCATGAAAAATATGGCGTCTGTGTTGATAGTAATGGCGGCTTTCGTCGCCGTCCTAGTCGCTGGGTGCGAGCAGGATGTGGATCGTGGTTGGATTGTCGGGTCGGTGGTGCAGTTTGGCACTGGCGGTCCAGAGTCAGGGATGACGTCTGTTCCGAATAAAGCCGATTTGGCTGTTCGGATGGGGGACAACATTTGGCGTCCAGATGGTGGGAGCCAGATTTATATTCGCCCAGAAGCAAGTATAGCCGACACAACCGAAGAAGCTGAAGTCCGTGAGTTTAGTGGCAAAATCTCTTCTTGGATTCGCCCTAATACGGATCTTCTTCGGAAGCCTTATGAAGAAGAGTTTTTTCTCGAAAATACAACTGACACCCCTGGTGAATCTGGAGTGGATGTTAATATTTTCGTTGCTATCGCTTCTCTTGTTGGGCGTGACACGGCTCCAGTGTCTTCGTATCTTCTCCCAGAAGTCAAATCTCAAAAAGTTTTATTCGGAGAAGAGCGGAAGCGTTGGCTACCACTGGCGATTACTCCCCAACTTTATCTCGCTGAAGTTGAAATGATTTCGGAATTTGTGGTCGGTAACAAGGTCACAATTCGGGAGTCGTTCCTGCGGATTGGGTATGACTCAGATTCTGATGGCTACGCCGACTGGTACGAAGATGCCGTTGGTACCAATTGGGAAGATCCTCTGGATTATCCCTACTCGGAGACTGAGTTTGGGGCATCGCTTGTCTGCCGGGAACAGGTTTTTATCGGACGCCCGTTCGATGTTGATCTGCAACTCACTGGTGGCTGGCCCTCTTATGGCTTCAACATTCTCATGCCAGATAACACCAATCTAATTGGTGATTATGATGGCATTGAGACTGTGACGATTGCCGGTGGCGGAAGTATGAGTGTTGTAGTGGCCGAGCAAGGTTTGCTACGATTCACTCACATCTTTGACACTCCTATCGAGGGGTATGTCCGCGTTCGGGCTATGGATAGTCTCGGCGCGGAGGTGACAGCCAACGCTTCGGTGCGGGCTGTTCCCTTAATGCCTCTGAACGCCCTGATTTTTGTCACCGATAAATTGTCGTACGTTGTAGGGGAAACCCTCACAGCAACGGCGACAGTTGGTGGCGGGTACACACCGTATCAGATCACCGCAACATTGCCTAGTGGGTCGGCCACGCAAACCGGTAGAGAAGAGGGGGATTATTCCTTTTCTTCTGAGCTGGATAAGCCTGGCCAGTTTCTTGTTAAGTTGACAGTTGTTGACTGGCAAGAACAGGTTGCCTCGGCTGAAGTTTTGGTCGAAGTTGTCCCAGCTGAAGGCGAAGGTGAATCCATTGAGGGAGAATCCGTTGAAGGTGAACCGACCGAAGGCGAACCTGACGAAGGTGAAGTTACCGAAGGCGAACCTCCTGTAGAAGGAGAGCATGCTGAAGGTGAGCCCAACGAAGGAGAGCTTGTTGAAGGTGAACCGATCGAAGGTGAAGGTGAACC
>DAOTDH010000041.1:0-4746 GCA_035453545.1 Minisyncoccota bacterium | reverse complement strand
AGTACAATTTTAAATATCAGGGAGCCCAATATCGCCGTAAGCCGTGGCTTACTGGTTGCGGGCACCCACCTAGATTACTCTAGGGATATCTACTCTAAGCAACCCACAAAACAATCCTGAGCGTAAGCTTATGGATTGTTTTGTTTTTGCCCACAATTGGCCGGTTGGCGTCATCTTCTCGTAATTGCTATAATAAAGGTGTCGTGAAATTCAAGAAATTCTTTATCCTGAGCGTCTGTTTGTTGATAGTAATCACTGTCCTTAATTTGCTGGCCTTTAAAAATTTCTGGTATTGGCAATGGCCTTGGTTTGATGAACCAATGCACTTCATGGGGGGTCTCTTGTCTGGCCTTGTCGCTATCCAACTCTTCTTATATTTCAGGCGGAAGAGTTTGCGAGAAATTTCAGGTTTGGATTTAGCTTTTGTCGGTTTAACTTCAGCTATCGCTATTGGAGGTCTATGGGAGTTTCTCGAGTTTACCGCTGACAAGCTCTATATTGCTCGCGTCGAGTTAAAAACTCTGAACATGGTGTACACTGGTTGGTATGGTTCACTTAAAGATCTTCTCTTTGATTTAATTGGTTCGTTAGTCGCAATAATTTTATTTTTAATCTCATTTATATGGCAGAGAAAAAAAGCACAATAACTTTCTACGGGGGAGTTGGTGAAGTAACGGGGGCCAATTTCCTTTTTAAAGATGAACAGTCGGGCCTCTCAATCCTTGTCGATTGTGGACTTTTTCAAGGGAACAAAGCTTTCGACGAGAAGAATTCAACGCCTTTTGCTTATGATCCGAAGGCTATCGATTACCTCTTCGTCACCCACGCCCACTTAGATCATATTGGACGTATTCCGAAGTTGGTGCGAGATGGTTTCTCGGGCGTCATTTATTCTACTGCTCCGACAAAAGAGATCTCCGAAATCTCTTTAGCTGACAGTCTCAACCTTTTTAAAAAAGAGAATGAAGAGGTTGAGCCATTTTTTAATCGAGCGGATATTGATAAAGCCTTAAGTTTGTGGAAGACGGCCGAATATCACGAGACGATTAATCTTAAAGAGGGTTTACGTGTCACACTTAAGGATGCTGGCCATATCCTCGGCTCCACCATGTTCGAATTTGCGCGGGGTGAGCAACGTCTCGTCTTTACTGGCGACCTTGGTAATTCGCCGTCACCCCTCTTGCCTGACACGGAGTCAATCAAGGGAGCCAATTACTTAGTGATGGAGAGTGTTTATGGTGATCGCAATCATGAAGATCGACCTAACCGTCAACACCTATTAGAGGATGCGATTGAGGATACGATGCGCGCGGGGGGGACATTGATGATTCCGGCTTTTTCGGTGGAGAGGACCCAAGAGATTTTGTTCGAGATTGAGGGGATGATGGAGCAGTCACGTATTCCCTTAGTTCCCGTTTTCTTAGATTCTCCCATGGGTATTGGGGTGACAGCGATTTACAAAAAATATGCGAAATATTTGAACGATGATGTTCGTCAACAAGTCGAGGAAGGAGGCGATAGTATTTTTCGTTTTCCGCAACTTCATGAGACTCTCAGTACCGATGAATCTAAAGCCATTCTTCGAGCTAACCCAAAGAAGATCATTATGGCTGGCTCGGGGATGTCGACAGGGGGTCGCATCCTGCATCATGAGAAAAATTATCTTTCTGATCCACGAAGTACTCTGCTTCTTGTCGGCTACCAACAGGCGGGGAGTCTGGGACGGATGCTCCAAGATGGAATTAAGACAGTGAAGATTATGGGGGAGACGATTTCTGTCCGAGCTCAGATTAGAGTTATCCATGGCTATTCTGCTCATAAGGATTCCGATAATTTATTGGAGTTAGTCGATGGGGCGAAGAGTACTCTGAAGGAAGTTTTTGTCGCTATGGGTGAGACGAAATCGGCGATGTTCTTGGCTCAAAGGATTAGGGATTATTTGGGGGTTAAAGCTCGAGCTCCAATTGCTGATGATGTCGCCGAAATTGAAATTTAAAATATATTCCAGAAAAATTTAATAGATTAATTAAAATAAACAAAATATAAAATGGACAACGAAAAATTAGACGCTATGCGTAATGAACATCGCAAGATTAAAATTTGCGTTTCGGGAGCGGCTGATACAACTTATTGTGGCAAAAATGCTTTAGAAATTGCTAAGAGCCTTGGCCGGGAGATTGTCGAGCAAGGGGGTATTATCGTGACCGGAGCGACAACTGGTTGGCCTCTCTGGTCGGCGATGGGTGCCAAAGAAGCTGGTGGTACTTCGATTGGATTATCACCCGCAGCGACAGAAAAAGAGCATGTGGAGGAGTGGGGTCTACCTATTGATTTCCTTGATACTATTATCTATACGGGGCAGGGTTTTCCGGGGCGAGATATTTTACTAACACGGACAACAGATGCTGTTATTCTGGCTTGTGGGCGTATTGGGACAATTCACGAATTTACGGTAGCCTTCGAAGATAACAAACCAATTGGTATTTTAGAGGGAGATTGGGAGATGGATGAGACTTTGAAGGGGATTATCGAGCACGGTCATCGTCCTAATCCAAAAATTATCTTCGATAAAGATCCGAAGAATCTAGTGGCTCGGATTATGGAGATGGTCAAGAAAGACAAAGAAGAAGTAGATAAAGGTGGCTTGATTAAAGCGATCAAGAATAAGGACCAAGGCGGAGCAATCCGGGGATAAGTTTATAACTTGGAGGTTTCACCTCCAAGTTAAGAATTTCCGCTAGGCAAAGCCTTGCGGAATCGGGGTGGGGCCCAAGGTTCTGGCGGGTTTCCTCTTTTCTTAGAAACGACATTTTGTTATAGTTTAAAGTAATAAAGTAATTATGAAGATTTTTTACTCTCTCTCTGTCTCTCTCGTAATAGGCCTGTTTTTTCTTTTTAGTTTTCCGGCAGTTGCGAGTGCAACGACTTATTATGTGGACTCTTCTATTACTGATACTAATGTAGGGAGTGCCACCCCAGACTTCACGACATATAACCCTACAACTTTTGCAACTGATACTGGCTCAGCTTCTGTTTATAAAACCATTGCCGACATCAATACTTTTTCAAGTTTACAGCCGGGCGATCAAGTTCTTTTTAGAAAAGGTCAAACATGGTTAGAGCAATTAATTGTTCCAGCTTCTGGTACAGACGGGCATCAAATAACTTTTAGTTCTTATGGTGAGGGGGTGAACCCGAAACTCATTGGATCAGATGTCTTTGATGTTTCTGGCTACACTTTATCTTTGGGCCAAACGAATACTTATGAAGCGGTTATGGCTACGACTCCTGGTTGGGTTTGGGAAAATACTTTTCCGTTGGCACAGAAGACTTCTGTTGCCACAGTAGAAGCTACGGCTGGGACGTGGTGGTGGGATTCAGTTTCTCAAAAACTCTACATCCATTCTTATGATAGTTCTAATATTTCAACAAATGGTAAAATTTATGAGAAATCTGGAAGAGACCATAATATTGACACAAATGCAAAAGATTACATTATTATTGATGGGATTGACTGTGTCAGAACTGGCGGGAGTGATTTGACGGCTGGTGGTATTAAAGTTACAGGAGATTATACTATTGTTCGTAATCTTACAACAGAGGGGCATCGTCGTCATGCTGCTGGTTTTGCTTACGGAGCTTCTAATGGTTTATTTGAGAATATGACTATTAAGGATTCTTATGTCACAGCCGCACTTGCTCTTTATGATTTAGGGACAACGGCAAATACTATCAGAAATTGTGATACTTCTTCACCGACATTTAGAACAACTTATGCGATAAGTGTTGTCATTCATGGTCAAGCAAGCGAGAATATTATTGAAGATAACGATATTCATGATGGGCATTATCTTATAGTTTTGTATGACGATGGTACCGATAATAATATAATAAGAAGAAACCATTTTTATGGGGCAAGTTCTGTTGGCGTATATACTCTTGGTAGTACCGATAATACCCAAATTTATTATAATTTATTTGAGAATGGTTCCAATACTTCTGGACCAATTAAAGTGGATACAGGGGCGATCAATACAAAAATTTATAACAATACTTTCTATGGTGGGGGCGGATCAGTTCTTGCTATCTACGTTGTAGCGGATGGTACGGGTACAAAAATTTTTAATAATATTATTAGTAGTAATAAAATCATAACCGTAGGGGCTAGTTCTATTTCTAATACAGAAATAGATTATAATATCCACCGGATAACGGGTACTGGCGTTTTATATCAGTGGAATGGTCTCAATTATTCTACTTATTCCACGTGGAGAACGGCTTCTTCTCAAGATCAAAATTCTTTTAATGCAGACCCCCTTTTTATTTCCTCCTCTGATTTTCAACTTCAATATCCTTTATCCCCAGCTTTAAATTCTGGCACCAACGTCGGCCTCACCACCGACTATCTCGGCAACTCTCTCTACGGTCTCCCCGACATCGGCGCCTATGAATACCAACCACCCTTCACCTTCGCCGTTCACTCTGTCCCCACCACCGGCTCTCTTCGTCTCTACAGCGATGGAAAATATCGGATGACCACCGCTTCCTCTTCAGACGCTCTGGCTGATTTCACTGTCACTCCGACTGATGGATATCTCGCCACCACCACTCAATACCTTGATCTCACCCTCACCACCTGGGAGACCACCGGCGATCAGAACAAGGCCTGGATTGCCACCTCCACCACTGGTGACTTCCTCACCCTCGCCACCTCCACCACCTACACTCTTGGTGACCTTCTCCCTG
>DAOTDH010000040.1:0-4826 GCA_035453545.1 Minisyncoccota bacterium | reverse complement strand
AATCAATTCGGCATAATCTTCGGCTAAGGGTAGAGCGTAGTCCTCGCTGTCGGCGACTAAACCCAAGAGATCTGAAGTAAGATAATTGGCCGCGGCCAAAAGATAGTTCTTAGCCGTTTCTAAACTCAAATCGAAACTCCCCGCAACAGTCGCAAAAAATTCGGCCAGCTTGTTGTCCTGCACAAAGACCTCTACATCTTCAGACTTAAGGCCAAAGGTCTTGGTAAAGCGTTCACGACGTTGCCATGGCAACTCAGGCAAAGTCTCTTTAATATTCTGAAACTCAGGAATCTCACTTAAGAAAAGTTTGGGCAAATCAGGATCAGGGAAATAACGGTAGTCGTGCGAGGACTCCTTCTTGCGCTGAGAAAAAGTGATTTGCTTATTCTCGTCCCAACCGCGCGTCTCTTGCACAATCTCCTCCCCTTTCTCCAACTCTTTAATCTGGCGGGCAATTTCGAAATCAATCGCCCGTTCAACCGAGCGAAAAGAGTTTAGATTTTTTACTTCAACTTTTGTCCCCAATTTATCGGTTTTAGACACTGAAATATTCGCTTCAATGCGCATCTGTCCTTTCTCCATGTTCGCCTCCGAAGCGCCAAGATAACGCATCACGGTCTGCAACTCACGGGCAAAGTCCCCCGCCGTCTTGCCATCATGAATAACCGGCTCGGTCACCAGTTCCATAAGAGGCAAACTCGAACGATTGAAGTCGACGACCGATTCGTCGCCCGATTTATCATCATGCGAGGACTTGGCCGTATCTTCCTCCAAGTGGATCCTTGTCAGTTCTACACCGTTTAAATGCCCCCCAGAGATGAGTGGGTACTTATATTGACTAATCTGGTAACCCTTAGGGATGTCGGGGTAAAAGTAGTTCTTACGGTCGAATTCGGTGAAATCAGCGAGCTGGCCATCAAGAGCGGCCCCTACCCGCAAGACGTGTCGCACTGCCTCCTTATTGATGACCGGTAAGGCCCCCGGTTGGGCGGTACAGACGGGGCAAATATTGATATTCGGACGTTTTTCGTTCTGATCGTTCTGGCAACGACAAAACATCTTGGTCTTAGTATTAAGCTCCACATGTATCTCAAGGCCAATAGTTGGTTTGTAGTCTGACATGATTTTTCTATTTATCTATAAAATATACCGCACTTCTTCTTCTAACTCAATGCCGAATTTTTTCTTGACGGCTTGTTTAATTTTCTTGACTAATTTTAGAAGATCAGCCGTTTTGCCTTTCCCGCGATTCATCAGGAAGTTATTATGAAAATCGGCAATATAGATATCCCCCACCTTAAGTTTGGAGACAACCTCACCGATCAGATAGCCAACTGAGAGTTTCCCGCCAGTAATTTTGGTCTGATCTATTTTAGCCAAAACTTTTTTGGGCACTTTCTTAAGTTCAACATTTTTGAAAAAACTACCAGCGCAAATCGGATGCTGGCCAAATTTCTGCCAACGTTGCTTCTCTATTTCCTTGACCTCTTTTAATAACTTTTTCGGATCGCCTTTTTTTAATTTTAGGCACACACGCAAGACCAACCAATTTTTCTTTTTAAAAATACTATCACGATAACCAAAATGACAATCAACCTTTTTTATCTTTCTTATTATCTCACCGTCGAAGATCTCCACCCATTCTACCTTGTCACCAATAAATTGTTCGTAAGCGCCAGCGTTCCCCACCACTAGACCGCCGACGTTACCGGGGATAGCCGACATTTTCTCGAATCCGGCTAGACCCAGTGTCGCAATTTTCTTCACGACTTGATGCCAGTCGAGATTCGCGGATAAAGTTACTTTAGTCCCTTGAACCACAATGTTTTTGGAATTCAGCTTCCCGTCAGTAAAATGGATAACCAAACCAGCGAAGCCCTTGTCGCTGAAGACGACATTGCTACAACCACTCAAAACCACATAATTTAGTTTTCTTTCTCTCGCTGTGAGTATACCCGCTACCGCTTCTTCAGGTGAAGACGTTTTAAGATACAACTTGGCCGGCCCACCCAGTTTGAAAGTAGTAATAGAAGATAGAGGGAAATTGACTTTAATAATCATGAGGTCATCATAGCAAAAAATAATCTAAACAAAAAATGTGAGCCACTAAGTGACTCACATTTTTTACCCTTATCACTTCAGAGCTTAGCTCTGAGAGATAACACGGAAGTAGTACTTAGTCCCTGGATTAAGACCAGAGATATCTACTGAGTGAGAGGTAACCTTAGTGGTAACGTCAGTCTCAGGAGTAGTAGCAGCATAACCGAAGTTAGGCGCTGTCTGACCAGTAATATCAGAGTGGCTAACAGTATCATAAATGACACGGCTAGAAGCAGGGATATTGGTAGTCCAAGTGATAGTCACACCAGTCTTGGTAATGTTAATCGCTTGGATATTACTAATCACTGGTTTGACAGAAGCTTCGGTAACAGTGATGTTACGAGAAGCGACAGCGGCATCACCATTACTGTCAGTGACAGTTAAAGTGATGGTCTTGGTCCCAGCGGTAGCAAAAGTAACATTACGGCTGGCCCCGATGGTACCAGTTGTCCCATCACTGAAAGCCCAACGGAAAGAGGCATAAGTACCGGTTCCCCCAGTAGCTGTCCCATTAAGAGAAACAGACTGACCAACAACAGCCGTGAACCCATCAGCGGGAGCCACAATGTTGGCAGTTAAAGCGGTCTGAGCTGAAGCAATCAATCCAAAAGCAAGGACGAAAGCCCCGAGCATCAAGCCAATTTTGTTATATTTATTCATAATATTGCTTATAAATTAATGACTAAAGCTCTAATAATTGACCTAATAATTCGATCTTTTAATGCTCTATTACTAGCATAATTTCCTCTAGTTTGTCAACACTTTCACCCCTAAATTTATTTAGACTACAGAAACAAAAGGTCCCACCACAACGAAGTGTGGTAGGACTCAAAACAGACGGGGAAAATCAACGTCTCACTGTAACTACCCCTTTGGAGATATGGAAACAGCTCTATTCCCCTCCAAAATTTCTCCCGTGACAGTATCGACAGCACGGAAAGTGACTAGGCCGTTGCCAATGATGTCCATACAAAAGGTATGAGACACTTCAGCCGGAGGTGTCACCGTCTGACGATAAACATCACCCTGGGGCGATACTATCGAAACTTTCACTGGGTTAGGACCCGTCAATTCAAAAGAGGCCTCTAAGTTGCTGCCAATCTCCTTGACGGTGCCGTCAACCGGGAACAAAACGACGAAGCCAAACTGAGTTGCTTCCTCGACAGATTTGGCCTCAATCGCTTCACTACAAGGGCTTCCTTTTTGCGACGAACACCCACCAACCAACAACACAACCACTACCACAAAAGTGGCGACAAACATTTTCTTCATAACGTTTCCTTCTCTCCCCAGACTAAACTAGGGTTGCCTTTGGAGGCGTTGAATTTTTCTACTTATTTCTCAAATAACGATTCCTCTTTTAATGATAGCATACTAAAGTCTTCTTGTCAAATAAAAGACCTCCTAAACAAAAATTAAGCCCCGTTACGCCTAATGTGCAACGGGGCCCAAAAATCAACAAAAAAGACTATTAGGACCTCACGTTCACGGCTCGATACCTAATTTCAACCCCTTCAGTAACAGTATCGGTAACTTGGAAAGTCACCTTGCCATCTCCGGGAAGAGTTAAAGGGAATCCGTGACTAATCGTTACTGGAGGGGTTACTCCACTTTGACGATAGGCATCACCTTCAGGAGAAACCAACACAACATCAACAGGGTTCGGCCCCCTTATCTCGAGAGATGCAGAGAGAATCCCGCCGACAACACTCGTCGAGCCATCGAGAGGAGAAAGAATATTGAGACTAAGCTCGACGGCTTCGCCTTCACCTTCGACTGGTTCGCCCTCGATCGGCTCTCCTTCAATGAATTCACCTTCAGCAGGTTCACCTTCCTGTGGTTCGCCTTCAATCGGCTCGCCCTCAGTCAGTTCCCCTTCACCTTCAGTGGGTTCGCCTTCGCGAGACTCACCTTCACGGGGTTCGCCCTCGGTTGGGATAATTATGATGATATCATCATCGTCATCATCCGGCCGAAAACCGTCACACCCCCCAGCCCACGCGGGCCAAGAGGCAATGGTCACGATCGCCGCGGTGGCGATCGCTCCGATAGTCAAGCCAGTCTCAATAGCGTCCTTGCGGACTTCTTCTACTGACTTGCAACCCGCCATTACGACGGTAGCGATAAGAATGAAAGTGGCGACATACGTCGCAGTTCCCTTCTTCATAATAAACCCTTTCTTTCTAGCTCTTACTAGAGTTTGCCCTCTCAAGGGCTATTGTTTGTTGCAGTCTTTTTTGCCCTTATCAAAGAGCAGACCTACTTATATTACTACTATACTTTTGCTCTTTTGTAAATAGCAAAGCCCCACCACCTAAGAATAAGTAGCAGGGCTGAGAAAACAAGGGGAAAAATCAAGGAGCAATAACCGTAACCGAGCGGACCTGAGTCTTCTCCTCCCTTGTGACTTTGTCACGGGCTTGGTAGGTAACTGCACCTGGTCCGACAAGATTGGCGCCAAATTGAGTATTGACCACCGCTGGGGGGGTCACCGTCCGGCGATAAACATCGCCTTCTTGTGATACCAGCGTTACCTCAATCTCGTTCGGGCCTGTCACTGAACATTGGGCAAAAATTGACCCTCCCGATGTCACAGTCGCTCCGTCGAGGGGCAAAATGACAGTTAAGGTTAGGGGTTCACATTCACCTTCACCTTCGATGGGAGGTTCTCCTTCGCCTTCGGTAATCTCACCTTCCGCAGGTTCACCCTCAGTGGGCTCTCCTTC
>DAOTDH010000039.1:0-4890 GCA_035453545.1 Minisyncoccota bacterium | reverse complement strand
TCTTATCTACACCGAGAGTTTTGTAATAATCTTTGGCCATAATGATGTTGATTATACTAGATAATATTTTTTTGACAAGACAGTAATAAGTGTGCTAGAAATGTAAGTGGATTTTGCTAGTCTGAAACATAAGTAGGTCTAGCGTTTTGAAAATTAGCTGATGAAGGAGACTCCTTCGCTCTGCTCCGGCAGAAATCGGCCAGATGGTATCCTCCGGGGTACAGAAAGGTAGGATGTTATGAATATTAAGAAATTGTTTAGGACGTTTATCTGGGAAGTTTTTACTTTAGTTGCCTTGGTTTATGTTACCTTTTCTATCTCGATAGATAGTATATTGGGCCTAGCCGTTATGTTTTTAATGGTAGTCTGTACAGCTTATTGGTTAACAAGAGTTTGTTTTTCTTTAAGAGATTTCGAGAAATATAGAGGAAAGCGGACAAAAGAAAAGAAGAAAGCTCAAGAAGAGAAGTTAAGAGAACTTCAAGAGGCTTTATGGGAGGCTTCTAAGAAAAACCTGAAGGATGCGGTGGATATCTTGCGTGAGAATAAAATAACTTGCTCCCTTTTGTATTTGTCAGAATTTACCTCTTCTTTTTCTGATTATTTTTGGGAGATGCCCCCGCACTTGATAGCAAGGACTCTTGTTACTCTTTATAGGAGTAACGCTTATCTTAGAAAGAATGGTGATCGTATGCCAGAGAATGGGGATCCTTATCCTGATGACATAGTCTTTTGTCTTTTTCTTGGGGAGGTCCTCAGCAAGAAAGGGGAATTGGGAACAATCGTCGCCTTGGAGATGGTAGCAGAACTATCTTTCTTGCCTAATCAAAACAGTTCTCTTGGTGAGATCATGGGCCGTTGTATCTATGAATCTTTATCTAAGAGGAAGTAAGTTGTCCTTTGTTCGAATGTAGCCCAATCGCCCGTTTCATCGAGAAACGGGCGATTTTATTTTGTCTTACTTAGTTTCTGCGTCGTGGACGTTGCCTTCGGTGGTGGTGGTATCGTCGGTAGGCTTTGTGTCGCCTGATGAGGCGTCAGCGGAGGCGGGGCCTGTCCCGCCATCGGCGGGATGGGCTTGCTTGGCTTTCATTAGAGCCTCGCCAATCTTCTGCATTTCGGCGGAGAGAGCTTCGGTGGTGGCTTTAATAGCAGAGATGTCTTCACCATCTTTCACCCCTTTTAAGGCAGTAATTTTGTCTTCTACGGCTCGTCGAACGTCTTCTGGAACTCTATTCTCACCTTCTGGGATACCATCAGCATCTTTGAGCGCTTTCTCGGCTTGATAGATAAGTTGATCAGCCATGTTGCGGGTCTCGATGACTTCCCTCTTCTTCTTATCCTCTTCAGCGTGAAGCTCAGCATCTTTTTTCATTCTTTCGATATCCTCTTTACTCAAACTGGTTTTGGCTTCAATGCGAATTGATTGCTCTTTGTTGGTGGTTTTCTCTTTAGCCTTCACTGAGAGTATACCGTTGGCGTCTAAGTCGAAAGTTACTTCAACTTGAGGCAAACCACGTGGTGCTGGAGGGATACCATCTAAAATGAAACGACCAAGGGTTTTATTATCAGCCACTAATTCACGTTCACCTTGCACAATGTGAATCTCTACGGATGGCTGATTGTCCGCCGCGGTCGAGAAAACTTGGGAGCGTGAAGTCGGGATGGTGGTATTACGTTCAATAATCTTGGTGGCGATACCACCCATGGTTTCAATACCGAGAGAGAGCGGAGTGACATCGAGCAAGAGAACATCTTTCACGTCACCAGCAAAAATTCCTCCTTGGATAGCGGCGCCCATGGCGACAACTTCATCGGGATTAATGGAGTGATTGGGCTCCTTACCGAAGAGGGCCTTCACTGCCTCTTTAATCGCTGGCATGCGAGTCTGACCACCAACCATAATTATTTCGTTAATTTCGTTCATCGCAAAACCCGAAGCGGTCATCGCCCGTTTAGTGATTTCGATTGAACGGTCAACGAATTCGCGAGCTAAGTCTTCGAGTGTGGCGCGGGTCATAGTCATATTAAGGTGGACTGGGCCGGAAGCATCAGAAGTGATGAAAGGAATGTTAACCTCGGTCTGGTTCATGGTCGATAGTTCATGTTTAGCCTTTTCGGAAGCTTCTTTAAGACGTTGAAGAGCTAACTCGTCTTTTGTGATATCAATACCATTCTGTTTTTTAAACTCATTACCGATCCATTCAATAATCTTCTGATCAATATCTTCTCCGCCCATGTGGGAGTCACCATCGGTGGACTTAACTTGAATACTTTGTTCTTCTTCACCCCCGATAATTTCTAGGACCGAAACGTCAAAAGTTCCACCACCGAAGTCGTAGACGACAACTTTCTCATCTTTCTTTTTATCTAGACCGTAAGCCAAGGCGGCGGCGGTTGGTTCGTTGATTATCCGACGGACCTTGAAGCCGGCAATTTCGCCAGCATCTTTTGTTGCCTTACGCTGAGAGTCGTCGAAATAAGCAGGAACAGTAATGACGGCTTCTTCAATTTTCTCACCAAGTTTTGCCTCAGCGTCATGTTTTAATTTTTGTAAAATTTGAGCCGAGACTTCTTCTGGTCGCAATTTCTTGTCGCCGAGTTTAACTTGGACACCTCCATCAGTAGATTGCTCCATGGTAAAGGAAACAAGACCTTTGTCTTTCTGGATATTGGGGTCGTTGAATTTATGACCCATCAAGCGCTTTATCCCAAAAATAGTGTTCTTTGGGTTAGTGATAGCTTGGCGTTTAGCCAATTGCCCCACTAGTCGTTCGCCTGCTTTAGAAACTGCTACAATTGACGGAGTGGTACGCATACCTTCAATATTCTCAACAATTCGAGGAGAACCACCTTCTACCACGGCCATAGCCGAATTTGTTGTGCCTAAGTCAATTCCTAAAATTTTTGCCATAATATTCTTTACTTGTCCCGTTGTGACGGGATGAATTAGATTAATAATTTGCTTTTAATTTTGTGACCAATGTTTTACTTTAACACTAGCTGGACGAACTGTTTTTTGGTGCAACTTGTAACCTTTCTTGATTATTTCGACTATTTGATCGTCTTCTTCTTCCTTAGTCGCTTCGATTGTTGCTACTGGTTCTTGTTCGTTTGGATTAAATTTCTCGCCAACCTTAGGGTTGATTTCTTCAACTCCATGATCGCGGAAGATTGTTTGAAGTTGGCTATAAATATATTCGATGCCTCTTCGCCAATTTTCGGGAGCCTGTTCCCAAGCTTCTTTGTTGCCGAAGGCAATTTCGAAGCTGTCGGCAATAGTGAAGAGGTCTGTTAGGACTCCTTCTTTGGCCCATTTACTAATCTCATGTCTGCTTTCCTCGTTCTCTTTTTTAAGGTTCAAATAGTCAGCCTTGGCTCGTTGCCAACCTTCTAAATATTCACTCCTTTCGGCTTGGCAAGTTTTAAGTTCGATCTTAATTTTCTTTGTTTTGTCTGCAATATCAGCCATTTCTGGTGCCCGATCATCTAAATTCTCTTCAAGCTCAAAATCTTCATCATTTTTCATATTTTTAGCCATATTTTTAATTACATCACCTAAATTCTCTTAAATTATACTAAAATCACCATTTTATGCAATATGTTCGAAGTTGGACTTCGAACAATAAGGACTTTTTATCTATTCTATACACAGATTTGTATAGTTTCCAGAACTTACTTCTTCTAGCCAATTAGCTACCTCCTCTTCTAATTTATCCGGTTTCCCTAAGTAATCTACTAAGATATCTTTGTTAATAATTTCCGAGAAATTGTTTCGTCCTAAGTAATCACCAAGACTGGACCACTGGTATGATTTTAAAAAGTCCAAAACTCTTTCTTTGTTTCCGATTTTTTTTTCTTTCCAGCCAGACTCTATTAATTCAATAGGGTTAAAATGAATATAGTAAGGTATGTAACTAAGTTGTTCATCGTCTTCAATTCTTACAAATTTATATTTACCTTGAAACAGAGTGCCTGATCGTTCGTTTTTAATATTAAAATAATGAGTATAACCAGTCCCCATTTTTCTCATGAATTCAGAAATGCCATCTTCAACCAATGGTTTGATTAAGAGATGAAAATGATTGGGCATCAAGACAAAGGCTAGTATTTCTACTAATTTATTTCTCCTGTCTTCATCTTGATGACCAAGTTCAAATAAACGCCCCATGTTATTTACTGGCTGGGAATCATTAAAGAAATATAGGCTAGAAAGAAAACGTTTTCTGTCCTCATCACAGCAAAAAATATTACGTTTATCTACGCCACGATTATAAACATGATAAATATAGTCTTCTGTTGGTTTTTCTCTCATATATTTTTGATATTATCATAAAATCCTTATTGTTCGAAGTCCAACTTCGAACAAGTATGGTAAATTGTGGATAATTATACGAATAATACAAAAAACCGCCCTCGCTAAGTGGGGGCGGTTGATATTGTGTTTTTAACGTTTAGACCATTGTGGACTCTTGCGAGCTTTCTTAAGACCGAACTTGCGGCGCTCTTTCTCTCGGGCGTCACGAGTGAGCATCTTTTCTTTCTTAATTTCTGGTTTAATCTCTGGCTTAATCTTGATGATGGCGCGACCCAAGCCCATAATTAAGGCATCAGCATGAGCGCTAATTCCTCCACCAACAATCTTGGCAGTAATATTGAAGGCTCCATGTTCGCCAATCTTAGCTAAAGCTTTCTTAACTCTCTCGCGCATTTCAACCGTTGGGAAATAGGCCTCGAGGGCCTTGTCGTTAACTATAAGGCTATCTTTGCCAGCCTTGGTTAGACGAACGCGAGCTGTTGCTGTCTTGCGACGGCCAACACCCTCAAAATATTTTTCTTTGGTAGTGGTAGTAGTCATATTTATTCAGTGATTATTAAATTTTTCATCAT
>DAOTDH010000038.1:0-5044 GCA_035453545.1 Minisyncoccota bacterium | reverse complement strand
TGATTACCTTTTAATTTTAGTAAAACAAACTGGCGTTCTTTTTTGTCTTCGCTTTTGCCAGTGAGAGCGGGGTTATAATAAGTGAGCCATTTTTTGTCACTTGAGAGTAGTAATCGACTAGCGTTTTTTCTGTCGAAGTTAATGTCTTTTATCTTCGCGCTTTGAGGCTCGTCTTCACTGAAGATTTCTAGAATTTCGGCGGGAGTGGTTGAACCAAGATCTTGGCAAGTAAGGTTAACTGTCTCGCAGAGAAGATAATTGGTCTTTTCTAAACTTCTTGTCTTGAATAATACTTGCTCAGCTTTAGACTCAACAATTGTTGTGTATTTGAGCTCGGCGCTATTGGCCGAAGGGCTAATAATAAAGAAACAACTTAGGATACCTAAAATAATTATTTTTTTTATTAACATCCTTTCATTTTAACACATATTGTCAAAAATTATGAATAGTGGTAAATTAATTATGGATCTGCTCTTACAATGTCTATTGGATATAGGCAATTTGCTGAGGGTATTGTTTGATCCACTAACGATAAGGAGAAGAGTTATGCACTGGAAGATGTCCCTCACAATTGCAATGGTGGCCCTAATCGCCACTGTTGCCGTGGTCGCAATAATAGCGACCCAAGACACATTCGCCACCACCCCGAAAATTGTACATGCATCGAACAGCGCGATCGAGACCGTCGCCATGAAGAAGCTGGATATTGGCACCGCCACCGCCAGGACTGCGTTCGCCGAAGTGCATGCTGGCGTAACCTCCCCCGAAGAAACTGCCGAGTTGGTAGTCGGGAGTTCCGTAGTTTCGGACACTGGCCACGATTGCTTCTTGTTGGGAGTTGACAGTCCTGTCGCCACCGGAATAGCGCTTGGCTCTTACACTCTTAATTTGGCGAATGCGTCGTTTTTCTCTGCCGGCCCGGCCAACTCTCCACCTACCTCTATAATCGCATTTGAGGTACAACAAGTGGAGATACGCGCCGCATAGCGGAAGAAGGTTGTGTTGTGCTCGCGCGAAGTTACGACGCCTTGGTTCAAGAGAACCTCGGCGTCGTTTTATTTTATCCTGAACTTTGTCGAAGGATTAGTCTTTTTTCTTAGTTTTAATATGCTCTTTGTAGAAGAAGTAGGGGAAAGATAAGATAAAGATGAAGAGGTGGAATTTGTCCATATTTCTGCTATTATACACCTATCTCATTACTATGGCCAAGAAGAAAGGAAAAATAAACTACAAGCTAAGTTGGCAGTTTGGCAACCAGCTTTTTCTGGCTGTTTTAATCCTCGCATTTATTATCTTTATTTATTCTGTTCTGGCTGAAGATAAACAGGCGGAGAAAGTGACTTACTTACCCTTGTCAGAATTGGCGCAACTCATCGATGACGAGAAAGTTTCTAAAATTGCGGTGGCTGGTGAGGACCTTGAGATTACTCTCGCTGATGAAACTTTGAAAAAATCGAAGAAAGAAACCGAGAGCTCACTCTCGCAATCCCTCGTTAATTATGGAGTTTCAGCCGAGAAACTAAAGAAGGTGTCGGTGGAGGTTAATAATTCTTATGGCCTTAGTTTCTGGCTCTTTAATATTATTCCAATTTTAATCCCGATAATTTTCGTCCTTGCTTTGCTCTGGTTTATTTCGCGTCAGATGAAGGGAGCTAGTATGCAAGCCTTCACCTTCGGCCAGTCGCGAGCTCGGCTGATTGATCCTAAGGATACTTCGCAACGAGTTACTTTCCAAGATGTGGCGGGAGTTAAGGAAGCGAAGGATGAGCTCGGTGAGATTGTTGATTTTTTGCGTAATCGTAAGAAGTTTTTGGATATTGGCGCGCGAATTCCTAAGGGTGTGCTCTTGATGGGAGCGCCAGGGACAGGGAAGACGCTTCTGGCGCGAGCGGTCGCCGGTGAGGCTCAAGTGCCTTTTATGTATCTCTCAGGTTCAGAATTTGTCGAGATGTTTGTGGGCGTGGGTGCTTCGCGGGTGCGCGATCTCTTCAATATGGCGAAGAAATCAGCGCCTGCCATTATTTTCATTGATGAGATCGATGCCATTGGTCGGCATCGTGGTTCGGGGATGGGGGGTGGTAATGATGAACGTGAGCAGACCTTGAATCAGATTTTGGTCGAGATGGATGGTTTTGAGCCGACGGAGAAAGTGATTGTGATGGCGGCGACTAATCGACCAGATGTCCTTGATCCAGCTCTTCTTCGGCCGGGGCGTTTCGACCGACGGGTAATGCTTGATCAGCCGGACAAGAAAGATCGTGAAGAAATTCTGAGAATTCACGCTAAGAAAAAACCCTTGAGTGAAGAAGTTGATATGATGGTGATTGCCGAGCGAACCCCCGGTTTCTCGGGAGCAGACTTAGCCAACGTTATGAATGAAGCGGCGATTCTGGCGGCCCGTGAGGATCGACTTAAGGTCACCCAATACGACCTTCTGCGTTCGGTGGAGAAGGTGATGATGGGTCCCGAGCGTAAGAGCCATATTCTCTCAACTCAAGAAAAGAAAATTACGGCTTATCATGAGATGGGTCATGCGCTGGTCTCTTCCCTTCTGGAATTTGCTGATCCGGTGCATAAAGTTTCTATTATTGCTCGGGGTAATGCCGCTGGTTATACGCTTAAACTTCCGTTCGAAGATCGCAAACTTCAATCACGTAAGGAATTTTGGGCTGACCTTGCGATGTCCCTTGGTGGTTATGCCGCGGAGAAAATGATTTTCGACGACCTGACAACTGGGGCTTCTAACGATATCCAAGTCGCGACGGCGCTGGCTCGAGATATGGTGACACGTTATGGTATGAGCGAGGAGATTGGTCCAGTGGCTTTAGACTCTGGTGCTCGGGCAAGTGTCACGGGAGGGTGGCTGGCTGAGAAGGTTATCTCTGAGGATACTTCAAGACAAATTGATGAGGAGGTTAGCAAATTGATGAATGGGGCTTTAGCTCGTGCCGAAGAAATTTTACAAACCAACAAAAAGGCGCTTGATAGTCTAGCTGATGAATTGATAAAAGTGGAAACTTTGGAGCGTGAAGAATTTGAAAAACTTTTGATTTTGAACGGAATTAAGCCCAAAGAGAAGCCCGAGACGAGAAAAGAGGATGTAATTTTGTAATCTTAATAGTATAATTAAATAAATCTATGGATAGATATGAAAATATTTTTATGTCTAATCGTGACGCGATTATGACAACTGAGCCACCAACTTGGCGGTTTACTTCGGGCAATCCGGCAGCAATAAAAATGTTTGGGGCAAAAAATGAAGCCGATTTTCTTTCTTATGAACCATGGAGACTTTCTCCTGAGTTCCAACCTGATGGTCAACCTTCTCTAAATAAGGCTCAAGCAATGATCGAGAAAGCTGTGAAGGAAGGGTCTAATTTTTTTAGCTGGGTACACAAAAGAACAACCGGAGAAGAATTTCCGGCTGAGGTTCTTCTCTCTCGAGTTAAGCAAGGCGATAAAATTTTTCTTCATGCTTCTGTTCGGGATATTACCGAAAGGGTAAGACTGGAGAAGAAATTAATGGAAAAACAAAAAGAACAAGAAATCATCTTGGACTCTATTCCAGCTTGGGTATTCTATAAAGATGATAAGAATAGATTTATCCGTGTTAACAAAGCTTTTGCCGAGGTAATGGGGATGACGAAGGACCAACTTGAAGGGAAAGTTATGTCTGAAATTTTCCCTCAAGATCAGGCCGAGGCTTATTGGCAGGATGACAAAGAAGTGATCTCTTCAGGAATACCAAAGAAAAATATCATAGAGAAAATGAATTCTTCTCGAGGTGTTCTTTGGGTTCAGACCGATAAAATTCCTTATCGAAATGAACAAGGTGATATTATTGGGGTTATTGGTTTTACTGTTGATATAACAAAAAAGAAATTAGACGAAGACAAATTAAAAAAGAATAATGAAGAACTTGAGAAATTGAATAGACTGATGGTTGGTCGAGAGTTGAAGATGGTAGAACTTAAAGAAGAATTAGAAAGGATCAAAAACCAAGGTAAATAAATTTTTTAGATACAATGTCTCAAAATGACAAAATCATAATTGTTGCCGAAGATGAAGAGCCGCTCTTGGCGGTCATAAAAGAAAAATTAGAAAAAAGTGGTTTCAAGGTTGTCTCGGCTCGTACGGCTGAACAGACAAGGCGGTATGTTCTGGAAATTGACCATATTGGAGCTATCTGGCTTGATCATTATCTTCTAGGGCAAGAAAATGGTTTGGATTTTGTTACTTGGTGCAAGGACAAGGACAATAATAAGTGCCAAACGATTCCTATTTTTGTTGTTTCTAATACTACTAGCGATGATAAGGTTTCTTCTTATTTGCAATTAGGGATAAAAGAGTACATGGTTAAATCTAATTTTAGTTTAGACGAGATAATCCAACACATTAATAACTGTTTTTTTCAAGAAGGAGGCTGTTTGGAATAAATTGAAAAAAGCTTTTTTTTGGGCTACTATTGAGGTTGTTCCTAAAGATTTGCGCCTGTAGCTCAGTTGGTAGAGCGACGAGCTTATACCTCGTTGGTCCCAGGTTCGAGTCCTGGCGGGCGCACACACCAATGCCTTTATTTCAGACTGTCTTTGGTATGTCTATTTTTTATTTGACCACAGACCTCTACTTTTTAGGATTCATATTTGTGATAAGGGAAAAGAAGAGCGACATTTTTACTTTCTTATCACAGATCCGGTTTGTCGTCCCCTTGATATTGAAGGGAAGAGAGTCTTAGCTAAAGTTCCCTAGCTCTCCTGCCGTTAAATTCCGCCCGACCTCTCCCTTGAGGTCGGGTGTTTTGTTTTTAGGAAAATAAAAATTAGTAAATTAATAACGGTCGTTAAAGTTTTGCTAACTTTTTATTCGAAATGGGTTTCTTGGGGGCGGCTGGCGAGGTGGGCGAGGAAAGTGAGGTGGTGAGAGAGATCTGGGTCGGCATTGATGATGACTTCGGCCTCACTTCGCGCGGCAGTCACCATTTTGAGATTTTTTATTGCTTCCATTCCGAGGTCAGATAAGCCCCACTGTTTCTCTCCCGAGAGAC
>DAOTDH010000037.1:0-5142 GCA_035453545.1 Minisyncoccota bacterium | reverse complement strand
GATGTAATCCTTTAGCCGGCCGGGGATCGGACGCCAGAGATTGTGGATAATTCCAAGGACTTGATAACACTCATCAATCGTTTTAACAATTACTCGTAAGGCCGAGATATCATAGATATCGTCAATGTTCATATTCTTTAGCAAGAGTTTGGTGTAGAGACTATAGAGATATTTTATGCGATAATCTATCTCGAAATTTTTGAGACCGCGAGTGGTCAATTCTTTTTGGAGAGTTCGGTAGATTCTCTCTAGACGTTTAATGGTTTCTTTCCCTTTAGTTTTTCGGATGGCAACAACCTTTTTGTAGTCTTCGGGGTAAGCGTAAGGGAAACTGGCGTCCTCCAGCATTCCCTTCAGACGCCAGACTCCAAGACGGTTGGCGAGGGGGGCATAGATCTCTAAAGTTTCTAGGGCAATCCGTTTTTGTTTTTCTGGTGGGAGGTATTCTAAAGTTCGAACATTATGCAGACGGTCAGCGAGACGGATCATAATAATTCGAATATCTTCGGCCATGGCGACAAAGAGTCGACGTAAACTTTCGGTGTGACGTTTGGCCCCGCGATATTTTAAGGTTCCAAGTTTCGTGACTCCGTTCACCATGAAGGCAATATCTTTGCCGAATTCTTTTTCGATGTCGGCCAAACCAACTTGAGTATCTTCTACTGTATCATGAAGGAGACCGCCGGCGATGGTTTCGGCGTCAGCTTTGAACTCGGCGAGAATCAGAGCCGTATTATAGGGGTGGGTAATATAAGGTTGACCTGAAGCGCGAACTTGTCCAGCATGGGCTTTCTCGGCGAAGACTAAAGCGCGTTCAATTAGTCGCTTGTCCTCTTTGCTCGGATTCTTCATTAGAGCAATAATTTCTTGTGGATCCATTGTCTCTAAAATAGCACAATTAGGTTTTTATTTCATTATTTCATCCGGTGGGGATTGTGATTGGAGCAAGCTTTGTTAGAACAACGCTCGGGGATAGTTTTGGTTCCTTCCATCATTAGACTGCCACACTCAGGGCAAATTCGGCCGGTGGGTTTGGATTTTATAATATTCTTGCAGTCAGGATAATTAGAACAACCATAGAAGACGCCAAAACGTCCGCGCTTCTCTATCATTGTGCCAGCTTTGCAGAGAGGGCATTCTACCCCAGTATCACCTTGTCTTTCTTGCCCTTCGATTATCGCATCTTTCTTGATGTAACGGCATTTAGGATAATTGGAACAGGCGACAAATTTGCCAAATTTCCCTTCGCGCTCGACTAGGTTACCCCCACACTTAGGACATTTTTCGTCCAAGATTTTTGGACCGGCTAATTCTTTGCCATCAAGAGTCAAGGCCCCGTCACAATCAGGAAATTTAGAACAACTATAGAATTTTCCATTCTTCGAGAGTTTAACAATCATTGAGGCCTTACACTTGGGGCATCTAATGTCTTTAGGGGCCTCACCAAGATTGGTGATTTTCTCGATTTTCTTTTTTGCTTTGATATCTTTAGTGAAAGGATCATAAAAATCTTTCAGGGTTTTCACATAGTCTCTTTTGCCTTCGGCAATTTCGTCTAGCTCATTTTCCATTTCGGCGGTGAAGGTGTCACTAATGTAGTTGGCAAAATATTGGCTTAGGAAATCACTAACAACTTCACCTGTGTCGGTGGGTCGGAGTGACTTATTATCTTTGACAACATATTCGCGGTCTTGAATTGTTTTAATAATTGAGGCGTAGGTACTAGGGCGACCAATACCTCTTTTTTCTAACTCTTTTACTAGGCCAGCCTCAGTATAACGATGAGGTGGCTCGGTTTCTTTGCCAGTTGAGGTAATTTCGAGGAGCTTAAGTTTATCTCCCTCATTTAATTTGGGTAGATCTATCTCTTCGCCTCGAGCGTCTGGGTCAGCCTTAAGCCAACCGTCAAAAAGGATTCGTGAGCCAGAGGTCTCAAATACGGCCACTTCCTTATTGTCAGCTTGGGTTGTAATTTTAGTTCGTAAAGTTTCAGCGTCACTCATTTGACTCGCAACAGTTCTTTGCCAAATAAGTTGATAGAGCCTCTTTTCTTGAGGACTATTGCCGGCACTGGGGTTGGCCGAGTGAGACGGTCTGATCGCTTCGTGGGCCTCTTGAGCATTTTTACTTTTGGTTTTGAATTGACGTGATTCAGCGTAATTATTTCCGTATTTCTTTTTTATTACCCCAGCAATTTCGTCAATTGCTTGCTGGCTTAAGGTTGTACTATCTGTTCTCATATAAGTAATATGCCCTGCTTCATATAGTTTTTGAGCTAGACGCATCGTAACGCTTGGGGCATAACCTAAGCGAGAGGAAGCGGCTTGTTGTAAAGTCGAGGTAGTGAAGGGTGCTCGAGGTGAACGCTTAACTTTCGTTTCTTCAATTTTGCTTATTTGCCAAGAAGCTTGTTTTGATCGAGAGACGATCTCATCAGCTTCGCTTTCGGTTTTTGGTTCAATTGAACAATGGAAGGGGATTTTATTTTTATTCTTATCTTCAAAAAGGGCTTCAATTACCCAGTAAGCTTCTGGTTGGAAAGCGCGAATTTCTTTTTCTCGTTCAACGATAAGACGAAGAGCCGGAGACTGAACTCGTCCGGCCGAGAGACCGTAGCGCACCTTCTGCCAGATGAGAGCTGACAAGTCATAACCAAAGAGACGATCTAGAACCCGGCGAGCTTCTTGGGCGACTCGTAAGTTGGTATCAATTTCTCGCGGATGCTTCATCGCCTCCTGTACGGCTTCCTTAGTAATTTCGTGGAAGACGACACGCTTCGGTTTCTTTAGTTTGAGAGCTTGTTGTAAGTGCCAAGCGATAGCTTCGCCTTCGCGGTCGGGGTCGGTGGCGAGCAAGACTTCGTCCGCTTTTTTTGTTAAACGAGAGAGGTCGGCAATCACATGTTCTTTCCCCTTACTAACCTCATAATGGGGGATGAAGCCCCCTTCAATATTGATGGCGTTTTTGTTAGATTTTGGGAGATCACGAATATGCCCCACACTCGCACGTACGGTGTAGGCGTTATCTAAATATTTTTCAATTGTCTTTGCCTTGGCAGGGGATTCTACAATAAGTAATTTCATGAGAAGATTATTTTTTGTTCTGTTAGAGTAAACTTTTCTCAAACAGTGTAGCAAGTATTATTCTTTTTGTAATCTCTTGTCAACTGGGGATTGTTTTTTTGTAGTTTAGTGATAACATTATAAACGGAGTCCAGTTCGTGATACTGGACGGATAACTAAGCGAATGGCAACCCAAGAGGAGATCTTGCCATGAAAAGTATTGTTATCGCTATGACCGCTCTCGTCACCTAGAACAACAGCTGAAGTTCGCCCGTCTCGAAGGACGGGTCCGGGGTAAGCCCCGGTTTGGCCTGACGAAATGCGGTCCAACTAACGGGAGATTTTTCTCCCATCACTGGCGCTGGTTTCTTTCTCAAGGGACCAGTGCCATTTTTTTATTTTGAAGTACTAAATATTTATTTACGACCGTTAACATTTATTTAGTCTGGTGTAGAATGGTGATAATGAAATTTAGTCTAAAATTGAAACCAAGCGAACTTGACGCAGATGAGTTGAGCGTTCCGCTGACGATTTTGGCAGTCATCGCTGTCTCTGGCATTATGGCTACAGTTTTTGTCGCCCCTGGGGTGACTCAAATTTTTAAGCATTTCAAAAAGAAAAAGCCACTTTACCCGTCACATATTAATAACTGTCTTAACCGTTTAATTAGAAATGGCTTAATATTGAAAGACAAAGATGGGAAATTAAAGTTGTCGTCAAAAGGTGAATTTAAATTATTTAAATTTCAAGAAGAGACAAAAAGATTGAAAAAGAAGTGGGACGGTAAATGGCGGATAGTAATATTTGATATCTGGGAGAAAAGTCGTAAGAAAAGAGATTTCTTGCGTCATGAGTTGGCGGAATTTGGTTTTGTTAAACTTCAAAATAGTGTGTGGATAACCCCTTATGATTGCGAGGACTATATCAATCTCTTAAAAACTGACACCGGTTTAGGTCGAAGTGTTATTTATATTGTGGCTGATAAAATAGATAATGAATTAAAATATAGGAAGTTCTTCAATTTTGACTAAATATAATTTCACGACCGTAGATAAATATTTAGTTAGAAATGATAATGGAAAATTTTAAAGGCAATTATTTTTTAAGCTAACCTGATCTCGCCCATGGCTTCCTTGATGAGACCTTTAATCTCCATGGTGGAGAGCAAGATATTGGCTTCGGCGGTGGTGAGTTCGGCCACTTCAATTAATTCATCACGAGGCAAACTCTCACTTTCTAGAATGCCAACAATTTTTTGTTCGATGGGTGAGAGATCGATAAAAAGTCGACCTTGTTTTTCTTTCTCTTCTTCGTCAAGGTTGAAACCGAGAGCTTGTAAGAGATCATTACTATTATTGATGGGCGTGGCTCCTTGGCGAATGAGAGAATTAGCTCCACGAGAACTAGGCGAGAAGATGGAACCGGGGACGACAAGAACATCGCGATTATATTCCATCGCTAAGCGAGAGGTTATTAATGTCCCAGATCTTTCTCCCGCTTCTATTATTAGGGTGGCATGAGAGAGGCCGGCCATGATGCGATTACGCCGAGGGAAGGTGTGGAGACCGGCCGGACACTCTGGTTCGAGTTCTGATAAAAGACAACCGCCTCTCTCGATAATCTCATCAGCCAGACAGTGATTAGAGAAAGGATGTAAGACTCGCCGATCAAGACCCGAGCCTGGGATGGCGATGGTTAACAAATTATTTTTTAAGGCGCTTTGGTGGGCGATAGTATCTATCCCGAGTGCGAGTCCGGAGACAATGACGATAGGATAACCGGCGAGACCGGCAATTAATTCCTCACAAGCTTCTTTCCCGTAGCGTGAATATTTGCGTGAGCCCACAACAGCTAGAAATTTGCACTCAGTTTCCCTTGGTAAGTCTCCTTCTAAATATAATTCTCTGGGTGGGTCGTTGATTTCTTTAAGCAGGGCGGGAAAGTCAGATGGAAGAATTTTTTTAAACTTTGTTTTCATAGCACCTCGCCATAGCGGGGCAAGTTCATTTTAACAAATTAAATGAGCGGCCGCACTTATTTGCGGTCTGTCATGATTTGTGATTATAATAATTGTCAGAAC
>DAOTDH010000036.1:0-5296 GCA_035453545.1 Minisyncoccota bacterium | reverse complement strand
GATCGCTATTTACACTCTTTCTTTGGTTATTTTCCGGCTTATGACCCGAAATTCCTCGTTTTTATGTTTATTATTAATCCGAAAGGAGTGCGTTACTCTTCGGAGACCCTCACGACGCCATTTGTGAATACCTCCCGTTTTCTGCTAAACTATTATCAAGTCCCACCGGATCGATAGAAGACCATGAAAAATATCCTCAAAAACATAATTACCAGAATTCTCCAGTGGGAGGCCAAATTAATTCTCGATAAATATCACCCTAAGATTATTGGGGTGACCGGAAGTGTCGGTAAAACCTCGACCAAGGATGCCATCTACCGCGTCTTGTCTAAGGGAGGCTTCTCGGTGCGCAAGAGTGAGAAGAGTTACAATAGTGAGACTGGTTTGCCTCTAACTATCCTTGGTTGTCAATCCGCGTGGAATGATCCCTTTGGTTGGTTGGAGATTATTCTCTATGGACTGCGTCAATTATTTAGTAATAAACCTTATCCTAAATGGTTGGTTCTAGAGGTGGGCTTGGAGTATCCGGGTGATATAAAAAATATTCTCAAGTGGGTCAAGTTTGACGTCGCTGTTACCACCCTTATACCTGAAGTCCCTGTTCATATGGAACTTTTTGCTTCGAAGGAAGATGTTATTAATGAGAAAATGTTATTGCCGAAGTCGGTGACGTCTGAAGGAATTGTTTTGCTTAACGCCGATGATCTCAATGCTCTTAAATTTGTTCCAGAGATTAAGGCCGATATCTTTACCTATGGGCAGAACGATAAGGCTGATTATCGGGCCGGCATGGGCGAGACTTATTATGAGAATAAAGATGGTTACGATTTGCCGACGGGGTTAGAATTCACTCTCTATCACAGCGAAAAAGATTTAACGGTTAGAATTCCGGGCGTGGTAGGCAATCATCAGATTTATCCTGTTCTCTCCGCTCTGGCCTTAGGCGAAAAACTTGGTCTCAATATGGTAGAGATGGCCGATTCTTTCTCCGACTATTTGCCTCCGGCGGGGCGCTTGTGTCTGCTCGCGGGGATTAAAGATACCATCATCTTAGACGATACCTATAATGCTTCACCGGTGGCGATGAGTGCCGGTCTCACTGCTCTGGAGAGCTTTCACACGAAGGGACGCAAAATTGCGGTGATGGGTGATATGCTCCAGTTAGGCGGAATGACCGTCGAGGCTCATAAAAAAATTGGCTATCAAGCAGCGGAATTTTGTGATTTAGTAATCACAGTTGGCTTACGTTCGCGTTTTATCGATGACGCTTTGGTTGAGAAAAAATTTCATAGAAAAAGGATTAAACACTTCGACGATTCGGTGGAGGCCGGCAAATTCTTACAGAGCAAACTCCAACCGGGCGACGTGATTTTTGTTAAAGGTTCGCAACTTACACGGATGGAGAAAGTTGTCGAGGAGGTGATGCTTCACCCTGAGCTAAAGGATAAGCTTTTGGTCCGACAAGACAAAGAGTGGGCTAAACGTTAAAAAATTTCTAAATCAATTAATCCCCGACGTTGCTTGCGCAACGTCGGGGATTTGTTTCTGGTGGAAAAAAAGATCATTTGGAGAGGTCGGCCGGCGGGTTGACCCAGATAAAGTCAGATCGGTTCATCCAGTAAACCCGTTTGGGGTCAGGTGTACCCCATGTTGGGTCGAGGATGACCTTGTGCCCCTCAATCTTTGGGGCGATGAGGAAGATCCGGTCGTCATATGTCCGAGGTTCTTCTGCGCGTTTTTCCCGCGACCGGCCATTCGGGTCATACGAATATACCTCGTATTTTCCGTTTTCTCCGCCGCCGGGGCGCAGAGCGTAAACGGGTTCGGTTATAAGGGAACACTGATCTCGGTAAAACCAGTGTTCAACCGACTTTCCCTTCTCGCTGTCGGAGAGTCTCTCGACGGGGATGAAAACTTTCTCCCCCTCGACTCTCGGATTGACCAGCACACAATAGTCATGAAGAGTACCGTCACCCCATATCTTGCCATTCTCCTCGTGGTAGCTGATGGAGTGGTTGCTGGTGCTGGGACCGCAGTCCCAGACCTCAACCGTTTCTGTCAGACTTTCTTCGGCTTGAACGGCTATGAGAAGCCGACTGTAGAACTGGCTAAATTCCGTAAACATCAACATGGCTATCGCCACGGCTATCGCCACCGCCACTAAATAATTTCCGACTTTTTTCATCACTTTTCTCCTTTTTTCTGTTGTTTTTGTCAATTTTCCTCCACCACAACAATGGTTTCGGAATCTGTCTATAAGTGTAGCACAATAGATAGTATTTGTCAAGATAAAAAAGTAGCCCCGACATCACTGTTGCGACGTCGGGGCCGTGTAGTTTTTTAGGCTTCTTGCTTTTGGAACTCCTCCCTTGAAGTTTGGGTTTCCCTGAAGATTCTCCTCATTTCTTTGTTGAGTTGCTCTTCTTCATCGGGGTACCTACTTGCCATCCCTGTGAGGAAGTCAGCTTTGAATTTTTCTGACCTCTTCAAGAACACAAGTTCTCTTGCCAGATAAGTCATATTCCCATACTTGAACATTAAAGATCCGTTGTGATATTTCCGATGGTTTAGTATCGCTCCATAAGCTATCCCCAAGGTCTTTGGATCAAAAAATAAGAACTTGTGGAATTTATCTTCAGAAAAGCCAATGTGATTCCTCTGGCAGAAGTTTGTGATCTTTTCTGTTGATGCTTCTTCGGAAATAAGGTTTGTCAGCCCTCTCTCTATCCGAGATAGTAGGTATTGAGAAATTATAATACTAAGTATCAAGATGAGGAACCCTCCCAAAATGATTGCTCCAAAGATAATCCCCAACACATTCACTGTTACATTTTCCATGATCCTGTCCTTCCTTTTTTTGTTTTTTTCAACTTTCCTCACCTATATTAGGTTCGGTATCTTTTTTCAATATAGCACAATTAGAGTAGTTAGCCAATCACAAGAAAAAAAAGGGGCCTCGTCGAAATTTGGGCTTAACGACGAGACCCCGAGATAGGTGTTAGTGGAAGGTCTAACACCTATCTATAGTTGTTCATGCCCACTTACATGTTAATTGGTGTTTGGTTTTTTGTCAAAAAATCTTGCTCTAGAGAGACGAAGATGTTATTATTTTGCTGTTAATAAGGCCTCATCGTCTAACGGTTAGGACATCGCCTTCTCAAGGCGGTAATCGGGGTTCGATTCCCCGTGAGGTCACATGTTCACCTTGGTTGAGGTAGTAGCTTTGTTGAAAGCTTATGGCTATTTTTTAGTCTTTCCCATTGCTTTTTTTGAAGGGCCAATTACTGCGGTTATTTGTGGCTGGCTTGCTGGTATTGGTATTTTTAATTTTTTTATTGTCTATTTTATTTTAATTTTGGCCAATATTGTTCCTGATTCTCTTCTCTATGCCCTTGGCTATTATGGTGGTCCACCAGTGATTAAAAAATGGGGTCACTGGTTTCACTTAGATCTGGAGAAGACAATAAAACTAAAAAATCACTTCGATAATCATGGGGGCAAAATACTGCTAACCGTTAAGGTCATCCCACACTTCGCAACGACACCGCTTCTGGTCGGAGCCGGTTTGGCTAAATATAGCTTCTGGCTTTTTCTTCGCTACTCTCTGACCATAGAATTAATCAAGACGGCTGTGTTGTTGTTAGTGGGCTACTTTATTGGCGATGCTTACCAAAGAATAGTGGTCTATCTTGATTTCGTTGGCGGGGCTATTTCGATTCTTTTGGTTGTAGTTTTAGTTGTTGGTTTTTGTTATTGGCGTAAGAAAAAGAAAAAATGCGTATAGCTATCTTTATCGATACTTTTTATCCTCATCTGGGCGGGGTAGAGGACACCACTGCACTCTTAGCCTCATCGCTTGGTGCTCGCGGTCATCAGGTTGATATTTATGTGCCCAAGATTCCTTCTATCGAAATTGATCTTGGCGAGAACGTTAGAGTTCACCGTTTTCCTTCTCTCCGTATCCCAATTGATATCCCGGCTCGTCTCGCTATTCCTAGTGGCCGAGGTTGGCGTCTGCTCCGCCAGCATCGTCCCGACATTATTCATGTGCACACGATTATGAGTATGGGTCTAGAATCTCTCTTGGCCTCTAAACTTTTGAAGATTCCTCTTGTTGGCACCAATCACTCTATTGTCTCGGAGTTTTCCCCTTATGCTCCTTTTGCTCCAAAACTTTTAGCCTATCTCGCCTCTCACTATGATTCTTGGTTTTTTAATCAAGGCGAAATATTAACGGCTCCCTCGCAAGATGTTATTACCGAAATGAGCAAACACGGTTTTTCTAAACCCAGTTGCGTTATTTCTAATCAAATTGATACTGAAACTTTTTGTCCTTCGAACGAAGACAAAGAGCTTTTAAAAGAGAGTTTTGGTCTAGCTGGTCGCCCCCTAGTTTCTTTTGCTGGACGTTTTGCTTTAGAGAAGAGAGTGCCTGTTCTTCTCCAAGCTATCGCTTTGGTTAGGAAAGAAATTCCTAATGTTATCCTCGCTCTCGCTGGACACGGCGCGGAAGAAGAAAAATGGCGCAAGTTAATTGCTAAATTAGAGATTGAAGATAATGTTAAATTTGTGGGGACTTTAAACAAACCTGATCTTGCCAAACTCTTCCAGGCTTCCGATGTTTTCGCTATTGCTAGTCCCGTTGAGGCTCAGAGCATGGTGACTCTGCAGGCCATGGCTTGTGCAACGCCAGTTGTTGGGGTTCGAGATCGAGCTCTGCCGGAGTATGTATCTGATGGTGAGACTGGTTATCTCGTACCAACTGATGACTATGAAGCTATGGCTGAAAAAATTATCTATTTATTGAAAAATAAGGAGCTTGCTCAACATCTGGGTCAAGCTGGACGTAAGATTGCCGAACAATATTCAACTCAGGCTATCTGTACGAAGTGGGAGGAAGTTTATCAGAGAGTGATAGACAACTACAACCAAGGTGTTTAGAAAAAAAAGAGAAAGAAAAACCCCCACCGCAGGCGGTCGCGGTGGGGGAAGAAATGGGGTCCCATAACCTTTCCGCCTTCAGGGGAAGGGGGGGGAGGAAGTGGGGGGAAACCTGCAGGCAGATGTCCATGGGACCCAGTAGCAAAAAAAAGATAGGACCTCGTGAGCTTCTCAAGACAACCTAAAGGGGGCCGGGGGATCAGGGGAGGCCGGTTGTCTTGTGCTTTTGTTGACGATTGGCTGTTGTACACAATAGTTATGAAGTCACGAGGTCCGTTTGCCGAATAATAATGGTATAAGAGCGTTCTGTTAGGATATTAGTAAATTTTACTTAACTTGTCAAGTCTTTGGTCGC
>DAOTDH010000035.1:0-5307 GCA_035453545.1 Minisyncoccota bacterium | reverse complement strand
CTCGATTGGTCCGACGGTTACTCGTTATGCCCTGAAACCAGCCGAAGGGGTAAAACTCTCACGAATCGTTGCTCTCCAAAATGATTTGTCGCTCTCCCTCGCGGCTCATCCCTTGCGTATCGAAGCGCCAATCCCCGGTAAGTCTCTTGTCGGGATTGAAATCCCAAACAAGACAAAAGCGATTATTCGTCTGCCCTCTCTTATCTCTACGCCTGATTTCAGCGAATCTAACCACCCTCTCTATGTTGCCCTGGGCCGAGATATCTCTGGGCTACCTCGTTATGCTAATATCGCTAAGGCGCCCCACATGCTTATCGCGGGCGCAACTGGCTCAGGTAAGTCTGTAACCATCCACGCCATTATCACTTCTCTCCTCTACCGCAACCCACCCGAGCAAATGCGCTTCGTTATGATCGATCCTAAACGTGTCGAGCTAACTCTCTATAACAAAATACCTCACCTCTTAACCCCCGTTATTACCGATCCTAAGAAAGCGATTGTCGCTTTGCGCTGGCTAGCAAAAGAAATGGATCGTCGTTATGACATCCTAGAAGCCGAAGCCGTGCGAGATATTCAGTCTTACCATAAAAATGTCTTAGCTAAGGCTTCGGGTAAAGATGGCGATGATCAAGACGAAGTAGAACGCATGCCTTATATCGTGGTTATTATCGATGAATTAGCAGATATTATGACTAGCTATCCGCGAGAACTCGAGGCGGCCATCGTACGCCTAGCTCAAATGTCTCGAGCGGTGGGTATCCACCTGATCCTATCCACTCAGCGTCCAAGTGTCGAAGTTATTACCGGTTTGATTAAAGCTAACATCCCCTCTCGTATTGCTCTCCAAGTTGCTTCGCAGATTGATTCTCGCACAATCCTCGACTCGGCTGGCGCCGAAAAGCTCTTAGGGGCTGGTGACATGCTCTATATCTCAGGCGAAATGTCCAAACCAGCCCGTATCCAATCAGCCTTCATTACCGAAGACGAGGTAAAAAAAGTTGTGAATTATCTTGCCGAACAGTATACCGATACCCTACCAAGCGATCTCAATTTAAGTGCCGAAGAAGCCATAAGTGGAAATGGCGGTGGAAGTGGCAACGGCAAAAGCATCTTCACTGACGAATTTGGCAGTGATGCTGATGACGACCTCTACGAAGATGCTCGTATGGCCGTACTCGAAGCCGGCAAAGCCTCAGCTTCCTATCTTCAACGCAAACTTAAAGTCGGTTATGCCCGAGCGGCTCGCCTTTTAGACATGCTCGAAGAACGTGGAGTAATTGGCGCGGGCGCGGGCGCTAAAGCGAGAGAAGTTTACTCCGCCGGTGGCGGGGTGAATAGTGCCGAGGCCATAGGTATACCAACCGAAGGAAACATTAGTGATGAGCCATGATTGATACAAAAGGAAAAAGTTGCCGATCAATAATAAAGCCCATAATTATCATTGCGGTAATCTTCTTAGTCGTGGGTTACTCGATCCTTAAAGTTAAGGATCTAGCTCTAGGCCCAGAAATTAACCTTAACTCCCCAACCGAGGGCGAAAGCTTAAAAACAGATCTGGTAATGGTAGAGGGTAAAGCTGAACGCATTAGTCAAATCTTTATCAATGGCCGAAAAATATTTACCGACGAAGAAGGCAACTTCAACGAACCGTACCTCTTGGCTAGTGGCTATAATCTGCTCGAAATAATGGCTCAAGACAAATTCGGACGAAAAATAGAAAAAAAGGTTCAATTAACATTTAAAGATAAATAATATGGCAAAGAAACAAAAAACGAGCAAAGAAGTAGGAGCAAGTATCGCCGACACTATCCGTGCGATCCAGAGCAAGTTTGGTGACGAATCAATAATGAAATTAGGTGATAAGCCTAGAGTGGGGATTGATTCTATCCCCACTGGTTCTCTAGCTCTCGATGCGGCTCTCGGTATTGGCGGTGTCCCCCGCGGACGAATTATTGAGATTTATGGACCAGAATCTTCAGGTAAAACAACTCTGGCTCTCCATATTATTGCTGAGGCTCAAAAAAAAGGTGGTATCTGCGCCTTCATCGATGCCGAACATGCCATGGATCCCGAATATTCGGCTCGCCTTGGAGTAAAGATTGATGAATTGTTAATCTCTCAACCAGACTATGGTGAACAAGCTTTAGAAATTGCCGAGAGCTTAGTACGTTCAGGTAAGATTGACGTTGTCGTTGTCGACTCAGTCGCGGCCCTAACGCCTAAAGACGAGATTGAAGGTGATGTCGGTGATTATCATGTCGGCAAGCAAGCTCGTCTTATGTCGCAGGCTCTACGCAAAATGACCTCAATTGTCGATAGAAGTAAAACAGTTGTCATCTTTATCAACCAGATCCGTATGCAGATTGGTGTAATGTTTGGCAACCCAGAGACTACTCCTGGCGGTAAGGCTCTTAAGTTCTATTCCTCGGTACGTATGGATGTCAGACGCATTGCTCAGATTAAAAAAGGTGACGAAGTGATGGGTGGCCGAATTCGAGTTAAGGTGGTAAAGAACAAAGTGGCAGCCCCCTTCCGTCAGGCCGAGTTCGATTTGCTCTACAATGAAGGTATCTCACCCGAAGGAGAGGTGCTTGCCTTAGGCGAAAAATATAATCTTATCCATAAGTCTGGCGCGAGTTATTCTTATCTCCCCGGCGGGAAAAAATCGGAAATTAAATTAGGGCGAGGCTATGACTCGGCACGCACCTTCTTGCGCGATAACCCCGAACTCCAAGCCGAACTTATTGAGAAGCTCAAGCCCCTACTCTCGGGCGAAAGCACGAGTGCCAGCGGGTCAGATGATGAAGAATAAAGCGACTCGCTGTGCAAGCTTATAAAAATGTCTGGCCGAAGTCGCAGACTGAGGAGATCCGAGGACTTTTTAGAAGCTTGCGCAGTGAGTGCTTTTCGGTTAAGATTTTAATATTATGTTAGAATACAACGAAATTAAGCCCCGCAAAGTTATCGTCTATGAAGGGGCTCCTTATGAGGTGCTCACCTCTCATGTCTTCCGCAAACAACAGCGCAAGCCAGTAAATGCTGTCAAAATGAAGAATCTCCTTACTGGCAAGGTGGTAGAAAACTCCTTCCATCAAAGCGAGAAGGCCGAAGAAGCCGAAGTCGAGAAAAGAAAGATAAAATATCTCTACGAATCTAAGGGAGAGTATTGGTTCTGTGAAGAAAATGACCCTGGCAAACGCTTCAAACTGGAAACAGAACAGGTTGGCACACAGATTAATTATGTTAAACAAAATTCTCTCGTTGACCTTGTCTCCTTCCAAGGGACTATCATCGGCATTGAAGTACCGATCAAGGTAGAGCTTAAAGTTATCGAAGCGGCCCCTGCCGTAAAGGGTAACACTGTCCAAGGCGGAGTTAAACAAGTAAAATTAGAAACCGGCTTCACGGTCAATGTGCCAATGTTTATCAATGAAGGCGACATCCTCCGACTTAATACCGAAACTGGTGAATATACAGAAAGGGTGAATTAACCCGCTAGATATGGCAACAAAGCCATAAAACGCGCATGCTTAATAGCAAGAGACAAACTCCTCTGATGCTTGGCGCAGACGCCAGTGCGACGATGCTTGCTGATGCGCATGTGAGTATCAAGATAATTCTTTAATAATTCAACATCCTTATAGTCAATCCCCTTCACATTGTTAGTGCAAAATTGACACTGACGGTTTACTGTTTGTTTTTTGATCATCATATTAAAAATATTTTTGTAATTCTTTTTAATTAAAAAGGAATATCGTCGACGTTAATTTCTTCGGTTGGATACTGGATGGTCTCAAGTTCAGGAACAGTCGGAGCCGGTTGGCTAGATCTAGAAGCACCCCCCTCCCCACCGGCTGAAGCTTGATAAGATCCAGCACCACTTGAAGTGGAATCTCGCTTGGGACCAAATTGGAAGGCATCAACGATAATCTCTGTGCGATATTTCTTGGTACCATCTGGAGCATCCCAACTCCTAGTCTGGAGACGACCCTCGACAAGGATAGAACTCCCCTTCTTCATATACTGAGCAATGGTCTCAGCTTGTGGACCGAAGGCAACAATATTGTGATATTGGGTATCTTCCTGCTTAACACCATTCTTATCCTTATAAACTCGAGTAGTAGCAAGAGAGAAACTAGCGACCGCCGCCCCAGAAGGAAGAGATCTCTTCTCTGGGTCACGAGTTAAATTGCCAAGAATGAAGACTTTGTTTAGATACATATTTTAAGCGTCCGTTTCAACTAATTTATCGATTTCTTTGTCTAACTCCTCAGTGGTAAGAGCCTCTTTCTCCTCTTCTTTGGCTGGCATGATTCGTTCGATTTCGAAAGGTTGTTCGTCATGACGAGGAGCTTGAGCACGGCGGGGAGTGACAATATTCTCAGAACCTTTTGGTAAAGAGATGATCAAAGAACGAATAACCATATCATCCTTAGCCAACTCCTTTTCTAGGATAGCAACAAAAGTCGGTAGAGCCTTGAAACGCAGAGCACCAAAATAACCATCAGAAAACTTGGTATGCTTGTTGTTAATAACCATCGTAATGACATAAGCCAAGCGAGTCATAACTGGATCCATCTCGCTTGTAATTTCCCCACCACTGGCAAGAATCTTAGCCTTAATAGACTTCTCAACAGCATAAGAAACTTCGCCCGGCCCGCCCACTTCGTCAGACGAAGTGTTTCGGGTAGACAAATAAGGCACCAAGAGGTACCCGATCTCATAAATCTTCATTTCTTCGGCATTTGCCATACAGGGCTTATATTATCAGCTCTTTCGAGAAAAGTCAAAGAAAACATTAGCATTAGCCACAAGAGCGGACAAGACCTCCTCTTCGGGCTCAGAGCGGAGCTCAGTGATCCTCTTGGCCACATATTCTACATAAGCCGGCTCATTGCGCTTGCCCCGGAAGGGTTCGGGCGCAACAAAAGGGGCGTCTGTCTCGGACATTATCCGATCTAAAGGAATATTCTTGGCTACCTCGTCATATTGACTGGTAAAAGTAATAACCCCATTAAACGAGAAATAGCCCTCCAGCTCGATAAATTTCTTGGCCATTTCCCAAGTACCGGTAAAAAAATGCATATTGAACCTGAGTTTATCCCCTACCTTATGACGATAGTCTTTCAAAATTTCTAAGACATCCTCGTGAGCATCCGTAACCAAAGGCGAACCAACATTTTTCTGTGTATTATTTTGCGTTGCCCGACAATGGATCATTAAAGGCTTATCTACTTCAAGGGCTAATTCAATATGTTTTTTAAATAATTCCTTCTGCTTAGTCTTGACCTCTTCATCTTCAACCCG
>DAOTDH010000034.1:0-5513 GCA_035453545.1 Minisyncoccota bacterium | reverse complement strand
TACCCGCAGAACTTTTTTATTCTAACAAAAAATTATTCTATTTTCAAATCATCTTGGTGCCGAAGGAGGGAGTTGAACCCTCACGAGCTTACGCCCACACGCCTCTGAAGCGTGCGTGTCTGCCAATTCCACCACTTCGGCTTAATGATTAACAAAATGTGCCCCGAGCAGGAGTCGAACCCACATCAACGGTTCCGAAGACCGTCGTTCTATCCATTGAACTATCGGGGCAAAAGAGAACTCTCTAATTCTAGCGACTTTTTAGATATTTAGCAAAATTTGGTTCAACGAGCTCACCACCTTGGTTCGACAAGACCACGATAAAAAGCTAAAATATTGATAATGACTGATTCAGCAAAAATAAAATTAAATGTTCCACGTGAAATCTTGGAAGTTACAAAAACCTTGCAAAATAAACACGTCGTGAGGCCGGGTAAAGGGTTTTTAGCGTATTTAGTCGGTGGATGCGTACGCGACAGTCTAATTGGACGAGAACCTAAGGACTGGGACATTACAACAAACGCCACTCCAGAAGAAATTATCCCCTTGTTTCCCAAAACAGTCTATGAGAACGTATTTGGCACAGTGACTATCGTTAATGAGGAAACAACTAACGATAAATTAAAGAACGTTGAAGTAACCCCTTTTCGCACTGAAGCTAATTATTCTGACCGTCGTCACCCCGACGAAGTAAAGTTTAGTGACAAACTTGAGGACGACTTGAGTCGTCGTGATTTTACTATCAACGCCTTAGCCTATGATCCCAAGACAGAAGAACTAATTGACCTTTATGGTGGTATAAAAGACATTAAGGATCATGTTATAAGGACAGTGGGGGAGGCTGACGAACGCTTCTCTGAGGACGCCCTGAGGATGCTGAGAGCCATAAGACTCGCCTCTGAGCTCCGTTTCACGTGCAACAAAGAGGTTTTAGACAGTATTTCTCGTAATAAGGCCTTAATTAAGGATATTTCTATCGAGAGAGTGCGTGATGAGTTCTTAAAAATCATTGATTCCCCAGAACCAATGGCTGGCCTAATCATTTCACATGAAACAGGCCTCTTAGAATACATACTCCCAGAACTAGAAAGAAGCATTGGTGTAGAACAAAAAGGGGAGCATATTTATGATGTTTGGGAGCACACCTTAAGAGCTTTGCAACATTCTGCCGACAGAGGCTATCCGTTACACGTGAAACTAGCTGCTCTGTTGCACGATATAGGTAAACCAAAAACACAAAGAAAAGGCTTGAAAAATAAGGAATTCACCTTCTATGGCCACGAGGTAGTGGGGGAGAGAATGGCTATAAATATAATGTCCCGCCTGAAACTACCCAACAAACTGGCAGATTTAGTTATAAAATTGGTGAGAAACCATATGTTCTTTGCCGATCCTGACAAAATCACCTTATCAGCTGTCCGTCGAGTAATTGCTAATGTGGGACCAGAACATATCTGGGATCTGATGAATCTACGCATCTGCGACCGTATTGGTATGGGCCGTCCAAAAGAAGAACCTTATAGATTAAGGAAATATGAGTCTATGATTGAAGAGGCCTTACGAGCGCCTACCTCTGTCGGGATGTTAAAAATTGATGGGAAACATATTATGGATGTTACACGCGAAACACCTGGACCCAAAATTGGCTATATTTTAAACGCTTTGCTTGAAGAGGCTTTAGAAAATCCCGAGATTAATAATGTTAAATATTTAGAAAAAAGAGCTCTAGAATTAGCCAAATTAGACGGAAAAACCTTAAAAGAGCTGGCAGAAAAAGGTAAATCTAAGAAAGAGGAGATAGAAGAAGCAGAAATTAAGAAAATAAGGTCTAAATATAAAGTAAAATAATCCTACTTCGCTAAAGCTACGAAGGACAAAAAAGGGCCACCTGCCCGGTTAGAGGTCAGCTGACCCGTGTTTTTAGTACGCGGTTAGATGTTTCTATAACCGCAGATGATGTCAGATTTTACCAAAGATCCTGACTAACTTTGCATATTGAGAAACTTCACAGCCTCAATATGATAAAGAACAAAAAATAGTTTTGCATCTCAAGAGAAAAAACGCTTTATTCGTATGCAATCACCATTTTGCGTGCCACCACTCAATATTATTTTGTGACTAGGTCCTTTAAAGGACAGTCTTGTTCGAGAGGCGGAACACCGGTTCACAATGTTCAAATCATGTCCGATATAATTATAAATCTATAAGACAACTGCAACAAGGACCAAAGGACCTAAAGTTGTGGATAACTTTACCCTGAGCTTGTCGAAGGGTTAATTAGAATGAAACTTCTTATGAATATCTCTTAGATGTTTGTCTGTCACGTGAGTATAAATTTGCGTTGTCGAGACACTGGAGTGGCCGAGCATCATTTGCACCGAACGAATGTCAGCGCCGTTTTGCAAGAGATCAGTGGCAAAGGAGTGACGCAGAGTATGGGGAGTAACTTTCTTAGTAATGCCCGCTTTTATTGCATACTTTTTAATTATTCTCTCTACACTTCTCGGCGTTAATCTATTTTCACTATTATTTTTACTTGCCCCGTGCGAGCGAAGCGAATTTACGGGGTTAATAACAGAAAGATTAGTGAAAAGAGCATCACTTAGATCTTTCTTCTTAGCCAAATAATCTTTGATCGCTTGCTTGGCTTTGTCAGATAAGAAAACTAAGCGTACCTTCTCACCCTTACCCCGAATAGAGAATTCGTCACGCGAGAGATTGATAGTATCACGATCGAGAGAGCACAACTCCGAGACACGAAGGCCGGTAGAGAAGAGGAGTTCTAAAATAGCCTTATCACGCAACACTTTTACCTCTAAATTTTTCTTCTCGGCTTCAGTTTTAGCAGTAACTTTCTTTACCCCGGCTTTCATAGCGGGGTCTTGATTGGGCATATCTATTAAGCGCTTGAGCTCCGTATCAGTAATCAAATCTAAGTCACGACCGGCCGTCTTGGCGAGCTCTATCTTCTCGGGTGGGAGAGAAGGGACACTACGCCGAGCCAAGTATTTAAGAAAAACTCTTAGCGCTATTAAGTGATAATTTTGCGTATTCTTCTTAAGAGTACCCAGACCAGAAGCCGATCCGGATCGAGAAGTCGTTTCTCGCGTAGCCAGATGCGACTTCGCCAAGCCGGTATTCTTGGCACTTTGACGATTCAACCACAGGCGGTATTGACGCACGGCATCATCTGTAATATCAGAGGGATTCTTTACCTCCGATTGTTTAAAAAATCTCGTGAGATAACGATCATAATTCTCCACCGTCTTCAGCGACCGCCCCTTCTCAATCTCGAGATATTCCAAAAATTCTTGTTTTAAACGATTTAGATCAGCCATAAGCTAAGTATACCATTTTCTCCCTAAAATTGTGCGACACCCCTCTCTAGCCCCCGCCAGACCTTAAGTGAGCCCAAGGTGTGGCGGGGGGGGCAGGTTAAGGCTTGAAGCCCAACAAAAGAGTGCAAAAAAGTAAAAACTATGCTATTTAAAGGCTAGATGTTTTTGTAAATTTAAATCGGAACAAACAAAAGGAGTTCTCTAATGGACAATAGAAATGCCCGGTTCAAGGAGATAGAGAAGGTGCTTGTCATTACTCTCTGTCTCAACCTGTTGGCCAGTGTGGCCAAAATTACTTTAGGTCTTACAACGGGAGTTATGGCCATTGCGGCGGACGGCTTCCATTCGCTCGGGGACACGTTCTCCAATGTTGTCGGTATTGTCGGTATCCGCTTAGCCAAGCGACCACCAGACCAAGAACACAGTTATGGTTATGATCGCTTCGAAGATGTTGCCACCCTGTTGGTCGTTAGCCTTATCTCAATCACTTGCTACAAAGTCTTCGAGACCGGGATTAGCCACTTACTGTCGCCGGTTATAATCAAGATGGATAGTCTAATGATAGCTATCATCGTTGGCTCTATGGCGATCAATGCGATAACAGTTATCTACGAAGGTGGAGCGGGTAAGAGGCTTAAGAGCCAACTATTGATCGCCGATGCTCTCGAGACCAAGAGTGATCTCTGGGTTTCGGGCGTGGTTATCTTAAGTACAGGTATTTCCAGTTTTACTGGTTGGTACTGGCTTGACGGGGTATCTACAATCTTAATTGGCCTAATGATAGTCAAGATTATCTTAGAGATCGTTGTACCCACGGCTAAGCAATTGGCCGATGCTCAAGCTGTTAATCCTGAGCTGATTCTCCAAGTGATAATGACGGTGTCAGAAGTAAAATGGTGTCACGGCATCTGCTCGCGGGGCAGACCTAATTTTTTCTTCTTAGACTGTCACATTGGGATAGCTCCAGACATCTCTATCGAAAAAGCTCACGATGATATCTGCCATAAAGTAAAGTTGGCCCTCCGCGACAGCTTCCCTGGCCTTAAGAGAGTAAGCATCCATATTGAGCCAGACAACGAAGAGGCGAAGAGTAGAAAAAAACGTGTCTTCTCCCATTAAGACGACCCTTCTGATCATTAAACTAAGGCCACCAGCAACCCGCTGGTGGCCTATTGCATTATTTTTAGACCTGTGCTATACTAATAGCACCATGATTTCCACAAAAAAGAAAGAGGCAATTATTAAAAAAGCCCAAAAACATGATAAAGATACTGGCTCAACCGAGGTCCAGATTTCTTTAATTACTGAGAGAATTGAAGAGCTAGCCGACCATCTTAAGAAAAATCCAAAAGATTTCCACTCTCGACGTGGCTTACTTAAACTTGTTTCTGATCGTCGCGCCCATCAGCGCTATATTGATGCCCAAAAGCGCAAAGCTGAGCTTAAGGCCACTGCTTAATTTTTTCTTTTTCTCTAAATTTCATGTTACTATCTAACTAGATAGTTTCGTTATTTTTTTATTAGGTTACTTTTATTTTTATAAATTTTTAACTACTTTTTTTATGAGTATAAAACATAAGAATCAGCGTGTCGGCGTTTTTATCGACACGCAAAACCTCTACCATAGCGCTAAGAATCTCTATGGTGGCGCTCGGGTCAATTTCGGCCAAGTCCTTAAGGATGCTCTAGGTGGGCGTTCTCTTATTCGTGCTCTCGCCTATATGGTGACCACGGAAGCAGGGGATGAGAAGAACTTCATTGAAGCCTTAGAGAAATTTGGAATCGAAGTTAAGACCAAAGATCTCCAAATTTTCGTCGACGGCTCCAAGAAAGCCGACTGGGATGTGGGTCTTGCTGTCGATGCTATTAAGCTCGCTCCAAAACTTGATACCGTCATTATTGGCTCCGGCGATGGTGACTTCGTCCCACTCGTCCAATATCTTAAAGAGAATATGGGCGCCCAAGTCGAAGTTATTGCTTTCGGCAAGAGCTCCTCTGGTAAGTTACGCGAAGCTGCCGACGACTTCTTGGACCTCTCCGAGAATCCCCGCAAATATCTCATCAACTTCACTGACTCTCGTCGGGGAGCCAAAAAATAGAATCAACTACTTGACAAATCTAGCCTGCATGATATAATAGAAAGCAGAAGATCATTCTACGTTGTGTAGGTGACTA
>DAOTDH010000033.1:0-5607 GCA_035453545.1 Minisyncoccota bacterium | reverse complement strand
TTTTTTGTACATATGGGCTTTAAAGAAACTAAAAAATTCCAATTAGAGACGATTGATTTAATAGATCAAATGTCTAACCATACTGTTACTAGTATTGAAAATCTTACTGTTATACTTGGAGAGGCGATAAAAACACAAGGCCGAATAATCGATCAACTAACTTTTTTATATAAAGTAGTATTTTTTATACTAACTCTTTTATTGTTAGCGTGGGTAGTGCTTTTACAAAAACCCTTTAAAGAAAGCGTGAATATTTACTTGATTTGGTGGTCAAATTTATCTGAGGGTTGGAAAATACTTATAGTCAGTTTGCCAGCAATGGTAATTGCTCAGATAATTGGAAATTTAATCTATAAAAAAATCACTAAGAAGTAAAAGAAAAAACAGTAAAGGTGAGGTTGAACCTCACCTCGGGGTGGGAATGTGTCATAATGATTAAAGAAAAGGGAAGTTGTTTGTTGGGATGAGGCAAAAGGGGTAAAATATAATTATGCAAAAAGTAGCAACACAAATTTTTATTTATTCATCTATTGTTTTTGGAATTATCGGAATTTTGGTTGTTATCTCGGCTCAGCCAGATATGCCAGATTCGGATACGAGCAAGATATTAATTAGACTTCTCTTCGGAACGGTCTTTGTTATCTTGCCTTCATTTGCCTTGAGCGTTGCCGGTAAGTATCTAGGCGACAAATCATAAATAACATCCTTACAAACTGGAGTTTGTTGGTATGATAAGTGATTGTTTAGGTGTATAATATTAGCATTATGGCTTCGGGCAAGTTAAAGACACCAAAGCAAATGGAGCGCCATCTTAAGGGGATGGCCAATCATTATCGCATTGAAATTTTGTTGGTGGTCGCTCGTCACCCGGGGATTACTCTGGAGGAGATAATTGAAGATCTTAAGGCAAATGAGAAAACAATCGGGGAACATACCCGTCGGCTTTACCAAGCTGGATTGATTAATAAAAAATATCAAGGCAAGTTTGTTGTTCATGAACTATCACCTTATGGTAAAGTTTTTGCCGATTTTCTAAAATCCTTCCGATCTCTCCAGTAACTTTTTCTTTCTTTTATTTAATACCCTTACAAACTGGAGTTTGTTGGTATGACATAAATCACAGGGTTGTGGTGGGGGCGGTTTGCTTGATAAAACATCGAGTCACTGTATGATGAGGAGTAATTAGTAGCTAGCTTATATAAAAAAATATGGTTGATCCTAAACAAGTAGACTTTAATCAATTACCTAAGAAGTTCTGTGATGGGGCCCTTGGTGCCCACGGGAAGGATCTTTTTTCTTTTGCCCTGACTTCTGGCAACAGTCTTGACTCTTTTGCCACAACCCCGCAAATTATGAAGAGTATTGCCCTCTGGCTAAATGGGCAGATCCAAAGTTACGAGAAGCAATTCGGAGAAATTGATATGGCAACCCTCAAGGTTCAGAGCCCTATCCAAATTGCTGACTTGAAAAAATCTGATGAATCCTGAATTTAAAAAATTTATTGAAGATAACTTCCTCGTGCCCAGTAAGGCTCTTGATTTGGGAGCGGGTAGTGGTGGCGATGTCGAAGGCTTGAAGAACCTTGGTTGGGAAACTGAGGGGGTAGATCTTAAGACAGGTACGGATCTCGAAGAAGAATATTTATCAGAGAAAGGGCCTTTTGATTTGGTCTATTCGAATTATGTTTTGCATTATCTTAAGAATAAAAAAGCTCTAATCAAGAGCGCTCACGATAATCTTAAGACTGAGGGATGGTTCTTCTTTCACGACCTTATTCGTTCGGAGTTGACGACGGAGATGTATTTGTCTCAAGAGGAGATTGAGGAGATGATTAAGGCTGAAGGTTTCGAAATTTTAGAAAGTAACATCTTCAGTTTCTTCGACGACAAGCCCGATCATAGGCATTATCACGATGTCGTCGAAATTCACGCTAAGAAAAAATAATTTCCAAGGATTCTCATTGGAGGAAATGAGGTGTGGTATAATAATAAAAAATGCCCCGCTTCAGGGTTTCAGTTAAACATGGGGTTTTAACTTACTGAAGCGGGGTTGATGAAAGAGGCGAGCTAACCACTTCCAGATGTATGGGTTTTGGGGAAGGTTAGAACATTCGGGAGACTCTCGAGATCGACCCTGATATTATCCTTGGGGTCGGGGGCGGGCTCTGGGTTGTAGTCTCCAGTGAAAAGGGACACATTCGGAGGAATTTCCTCTTGAATTACCGCCGTGAAGCCTTCGCGGAAGAAGATCCTACTACCAGCTCCGTTGAGCTTGGCTTGGGGCTTCTCTTTCTTGACCTCGCACCAGAATATACCCCAAGCTATCTGAGACATAAGATAGAGCTCTCTGTCTTCTTGGGAGGAGATTTCACCCCTTCGTTCTTTCTCGATAATTCCGCCGTATTTATACACGAGAAAGGTATAGAATTTCTGAAGGTCGTCGCTGATTGGGCCTAAGCTTTTTTCTCCCGTTTGGATACCTAGGAATTGGTCAATTGACATCAAGACGCGGACATCGTGAGTCGTAACTTCTGGTAATTCTTCTAACATACCTTGAATCACCTGGCTCGTTAGTCCTAGGGCTGGTATTTCCATTTTATGAGTGTCCTTTCTTTTTTTTGTTGTTGGTGAACTTTCTCCTTATATTATTACCACACTGTAGGTATTACTGTCAACGATAAAGATGACCGCTTCCTCTTGGGGAAGCGGTCATAAGTTGTAGGATTAATCTTAAATATTTTTAAGAAAATATTCTTCTGATAGTCTTGCTAAGTTTTTCTCTTAGAGAAGAAAAAGGTTCTTCTTCTACGACAGAGAACCTCTTCTCTTCATTACTTAGGCCAAATACCGGATAATTGCCAGGATGTTCTCTATCTAAATAATCTGTAACGCTGAGAACGTTTTGTGCTCTTCTGTAAGTTACATCGTCTATCCTTTTTAAAGAGTTTGATAGATTAAATCTCGCAAATTCACTGTCGTCACCAACAATATTGTCAATGAAGAACTTATTGTCTTTGTTCTCATCACAATAAAGATAAACTATAGCTGATTCTCTCCCTAATATCTTCTCTTCTTCTGTCCAAGAGGAAGGATTAACTTTATCTCCTCTGCCGAAGAGGTTTTTTAGATTATTGATTGCCGTATCTAAAGAGAGGTGCCTTTCTCGGAACCAATTTACGGTGAAATCTTCGGCTGTTTCAAATGGTCCTCTTGTTTCTAATGTGGCATTTGTTGATACTGCTGAGACAGAGATGGAGTCATCTCCAGGTCCTTTTATTGGGAATTTTTCCATAGCTACATAATATACTTTACTCCTTGTGTTCGTCAAGGAGGAAATCAATTTTTTGTGGATTAATTTTTATGGTACAATAGATAAATAATACTAACATGGAAACTTTCAATTGGTATTCGCGAATCATTAAACCTTCTTGGTCGCCACCGGCGTGGATCTTCAGCCCTGTGTGGACTTTTCTCTACGCTCTTATCGCTTTCTCCTTTGGCAAAGTTTTCTGGTTGACGTGGCAGGGGAGAGTGAGTCTTCTGGTTGCCCTCCCTTTCGTTCTTAACCTTGTCTTCAATTTTGCTTTTACTCCGATCCAATTTGGTTTGAAGAATAATCTCTTAGCTTCTATCGACATTTTGCTTGTGCTGGGGACTCTTGTTTGGGCGATGGTGGCCATTTTCCCATATGCGCGTTGGGTTACTTATATTAATATTCCGTATTTGCTCTGGGTTTCTTTTGCTACTATTCTCCAATTAACAATTACTTATCTCAATCGTTAGGACTTGGTCAAAGGTTGTAATATTTGTTATTTTATGATATAATTAAAGGGTGAAGGAGGACTATAAGAAGGAACAAGAGGTTAATTTTAACGAATTATCTATGGAGGAATTTATCCTCTACTACAACCAAAATATCCCAATTTCTTTTCCCGAAGCAACAAAAGAAGCGCTAAAAGAATTTCAAGAGACCCATGCCTCTCTCTTCGACAAAAGTAAAGCTTGGACGATAGATAAACATCGTCGTCGAGTTATCGACTGGTTACCTTCTTACAATAAAGTGGTATAATTAATCTTATTATTTAGTCGATATAAAATTATATGTCTAAAGGAGGTGATAAACCAAGACGTGAGGCTAAGAAGCCAAAGAAGGTTAAAATAAAATAAATAAAAAAACGGGAGCCTTGCTTCCCGTTTTTTTATTGCCTATTAGCCAGAGCATTTTTTATTGTTTCTATGTCGGCATACTCGAGTTCACTACCAGTGGAGAGTCCACGGCCAGGGAAGGAGATTTTTATCTTTGCTTGTTCCGCTAAGGGGTGAAGTTTGGTCGCCAACCAATGGGCGGTATGATCACCCTCGGTGGTGACAGGGAGAGCGATAATTATCTCGCTCAGGCCTTCTCTTATTTTTGCTTCTAATTTGGAGAGGAGGAGGGGGAAGCGAACATGAGTTTCAGGGTTGGGGTCCAAGATAGGAACAGCTCCGCCTAAGACAAAATAATAACCTCGATAAGAACCAGATTTCTCGACAGCTTCGAGATCAACATCTTTCTCGACAATTAGGAGACTAGACTTGTCTCGTTCGATATCAGAGCAGATCTTACACAGAGAGCTTTTAGGGTTATAGTTGTTGCTGAAGTAACGTTGACACTCGCTGCATTGTTTAATCGCTTGCTTGAGATCTTTTATCTTATTACTTAATTGATCTAAGAAGTTTTGGTCGGTAGTGAGTAGATAATAAACAAAACGCCGAGCTTGACGGGGGCCAATGCCGGGAAATTTTTTAAATAAATCTGTTAACTGATTGATTGAATCCATACCTAACCTATTTTATAACAGACTTTGCCTATGCTTTTTAAAAAGTCCTCGGTTCTCCTCGCTTCGCTCGACCAGACATTTTTTAAAAGCACAGGCAGGCGCCTTGTTAAAATTAAAATGTACCAAAATCACTTTTTTCAATATCCGAGAAACTGGTTCGGGCTGAATCGAAGTAGAGCTCAGCCTTACCGGTGGGGCCGTTACGGTGCTTCTCGATGAGGATTTCGGCAACGCTATTTTTCTCATTACTTTCCTCATCTTTCTCGCGGTGAATAAACATTACCACATCGGCATCTTGTTCAATAGAGCCAGAGTCACGCAAGTCGGAGAGACGAGGACGACCGCCACGCTGTTCGACGGCACGGTTGAGTTGTGAGAGAGCAAGTACTGGCACATCAATTTCACGAGCCAAAGCCTTAAGTGAGCGGGAGACCTCAGTGATTTGTTGGACAAGAGAATCGGATTCACGACGAGGAACCATAAGCTGTAAGTAGTCAACAATAATCAGACCAAGACCATGCTCAGCTTTAAGTTTGCGAGCTTCAGACTTCATACGGAGAATATTGTTGGAGGGTTCGTCATCGATGAAGATTGGCGCTTGAGCAAGTGAGTCAAGAGCGTCCCGTAAGCGAACAAAGTCTTCGTCGGCTTTCACCGCTCCGGTGCGCAACTTCCACGAATCGACGAAACTCTCAGCGGCGAGTAAGCGGTCAGTGAGTTGCTGAGTACTCATCTCTAATGAGAAGATACAAGTGGGGACTTTGTTGCGACAAGCGGCATGACGAGCA
>DAOTDH010000032.1:0-5813 GCA_035453545.1 Minisyncoccota bacterium | reverse complement strand
AACCAACCTCGTTGAGGCATCACGCCGATCAGGGTCAGCAACAATTAGACCAACACAAGGCTCGGCCGGAGAAGAACAATCAGGAAAATAGACAGAATCATTTTGGGTCAGACTAAAACGAACAAGGCCCAAAATCGCTCCGACAAAAATTATAAAGAGAACCAAAAATAACTTCGATCGACCCAAGATAAAAAACAAAATCAAGAAACTTAAAGCGAGAACAAAAAATAGTCCCAACCAAGGCAAGGGCCAGCTAACAAAACTCGCGAGAGTCACACCGCCCAAAAATCCAAAAATCAACAGGGTGAGAATTTTTCTAAGCTTATTCATTGCGCAATTTTAGTTTTTTGATATTATAAAAAAGGATTCTGCTAGATATCGTTTTGCGACCGCTCCCAAAAGAAAATTGGGACGTATGGAAGGGACTGATCTCGATACCCTGAAGGCCTGCTAACAATAATTTCAGATTTTTTGTGAGGTCCAGGGTTCTAACTTGGTAGAAAAAAGCCACCCCTATATCACATCAGTCCAAGGGTGACCTAGTGGAAATCAATTTTTAAGGGCGAGCTCACGAGAGACGAGAGCTTGCCCTGCTTTTTTTATTTTAGAAAAGACCACCCTGCTCGGTCTCACCTTCGTCCATCGCTTGATTGGCCAACTTGTCTGCCTCCTCATTTTTCTCACGAGGAATGTGTTCGAAAGAGATTTGAGGGAAATCTGAGACACGCGCATTCCAAATTTTCATAAACAAGGGGACGAGTTTTTCTTCTTTAACTTGATATTCCCCTCGTAATTGTTTACAAACTAATTCGCTATCCAGTCGTGCGACAATATCAAGATTGCGTAATTTCTCCTTTCCAAAAACTTTTTTTAAAGTCTCAAGACCCAAAATTACCGCTTGATATTCAGCCTCATTGTTGGTCATCGTACCTAAAAAAAGATGGGCCTTACGAATAATCTCATTCTTCTCGTTGTAGATAAAAACCCCCGCCCCCGCTGGACCCGGATTCCCCCGCGAACCACCATCAGTTTGCATAAATATCTTCGTCATCTCCTTAAGTTTACTCTGCTTTTTTTAAATCGACAATCCTTAAACGAAGTTCAGGATAGTTCTTGAACATTGATTTTTCTAAGCTAAAGAGGAGATCGATTTTCGCTCCTGTCTCCAACTTCACATCACCGAAGATGTGAGTCGGATCATCAGGAACGGGAGAAGCAAAAAAACCAATCGCCGAAATCTTAGATCCATCAGATTTTTGGAAAATTAATTCTAAGTGTAAACCGCCATTGCCAAAATATTTAGACTGATCAATCTCTACTCCCCGAAGCCAAAAGATCGGTTTAGGGTTCTCCATACCAAACGGCGCCAGCGGTTCAATCAGTTTATAAGTGGCCCAAGTTAATTGATCGAGAGACAGTTCTTCATCCACCAGAAGTTCAGTCACCACGTCAGCTTTCTTCACTTTCTCAGCCGACTTTATCAAGCGTTCTTCTAACTCATCCTTCTTTTCTGGGGCGAGAGAAAAACCGCCCGCCATCGGGTGCCCGCCAAAATCTAAGAAAAACCCCTTCTCGACTCCGGCCATCACTTCTACCACATTAAGCGAGCCATCCGAACGGCAAGAGCCCTTAATAGTGCCAGCTTCATTCTGACTCCAGAGCCAAGTCGGGTGACCATAGCGCTCAACGACCTTAGACGAAGTCATGCCCAAAACTCCAAGCCCCCACTCGGGCGAACCTTTCACGATAATTGAAGGTAAAGATTTTTCATCTAAAATTTCGCCCAGATCTCTCACAATCCTCTCCACCGAATCTTTGCGTTCTTGATTCTTTTCTTCGAGATGATCAGTAATGGTCCGTGCCTCAGCCGAGTCTTTGGTTGTTAAAAGATAATAAGCTTGCGAAGCATGGGACATGCGACTAGCCGAATTGATCCGTGGTCCGATCATAAAGCTAATGTCGTCCTCAACAATATTGGCTGGTCTTAATTTAATCTGATTAAGCAGGGTTAAGAGGCCAAGACGTCTTGTCTGACGCAAAACCTTGAGCCCATAATAAGCCAACATCCTATTCTCCCCGGTTAGAGCGACCATATCGCTCACGGTGGCAATTACCACTAGATCCAAGAGCCACTTCTCCCAACCAATAGGAAGGTCGAAACGTTTGGTCTTAAGCACAGCGCAAACAAACTTGAACATGACACCACAACCCGCCAGAAGCTTGTAGGGGTACTTGTCGTCCTCTTGCTTAGCATCGATAACAGCATAAGCTGGTGGCAACTTCTTACCGACTAAGTGATGGTCGGTAATAATCACATCAATATCTTGAGTCTGAGCTAACTTAACCTCAGCCACATCATTGATCCCGCAATCGATAGTGATAATTAATTTTACATTATCTTTAACAAAATCTCCGATCTTGTTCTCGTTGAGACCATAGGCCTCGTTATGCCGATCAGGAATATAAACCTCATAATTGGTGAATCCAATCTCATCTAAGAAAGTAGACAGAACAACAGAACCAGGGATACCATCGGCATCGTAATCACCAAAAATAACAATGCGCTCACCCAACTCTATTGCCGACAATAAACGATCAACCCCTTTCTTCATATCTTTCATTAAGAAAGGGTCGAGCAAGTCACGCTCGTAATCTGGATTGAGATAGACTTCAGCCTCTTGCTTAGTCTTGGCTCCTCGATAGAAAAGTAGCTTCCGAACTAGTTCCGGGTAATCTTCTAACTCCTTCTCAGCTTTTTTGGTCAAGGGCTTACGTAAGGCCCACTTTTTCTTAATCATTTGCGTTTATTGTTATACAATATACTATATAAAAGCTAATATATAAAACTTATGGAGAAAGACTGTATCTTTTGCAAAATTATTGCCGGCGAAGTTCCGGCCGACAAATTTTATGAAGACAATAATTTTGTCGCTATGCTGGACATAGGTCCTGTTAGTACTGGACACACTTTATTAATACCGAAGGATCACTTCGTTAACATTTTTGACACTCCCGACGAAGTTCTCGCAAAAATTGGCCCCGTTATCAAGAAGATCTCACAAGCCATTAAGACAGGGGTCAAGGCCGATGGTCTTAATGTCCATATTAATAATGGGAAAGATGCTGGGCAAGCTGTCTTCCATACCCATGTACATCTTATCCCTCGCTTCAAGGGCGACGACCTTGTCCACTGGCAAGCCAAAGGTCATCCGACCCGCGAAGAATTCGAAGAAACTAAAAATAAAATTACTTCAGAGCTTTAATCCCGGGCAAAGTTCCAGAGGCAAGGAAGTCGAGCATGGCTCCGCCGGCGAGCGAAAGATGGGTAAATTTTTTATCTAATTTGAGCTCCTGAATTGCCGATAGAGTATCGCCACCACCGACGATTGTTTTAGCTTTTGATTGAGAAACAATCTTGGCCAGTTCTAATGTCCCCTGCTTGGCCCCGACTTCAAACCAGCCAGCGGGACCGTTCCAAATTATCATCCTCGCAGATTTTGTTTCTTTTTTAATCTGTTTTAATGTTTCTGGGCCAATATCAACAATTTGCTTTTTCTTATTTTCGATAAAATCTACGGGCAAAACAATCCGTCCATTCGACCGGACAGGTTTTTCCACTTCTTTAAGAAATGGCTTGATGTAACTAACATCTTCATCTACAATCGAGTTTCCCACGTCACAGCCCATCGCCTTCATAAAAGAATTGGCTAAAGCACCAGTGATAAATATCTTATCAGCAGTTTTAGAAAACTTCTTAATTAGCGGTATTTTGGTTTGGAACTTGATACCACCCAAGATGACAATTAGAGGTTTTTTTGGTTTGAGAGCCAAGCTTAAATTCTTAAACTCTGTCATAAACAACAGCCCCGCATAACTTGGTAAATATTTAGTAATGGCCGAGACTGAAGCATGAGCTCGATGCGAAACAGAAAAAGCATCATTAACGTAGATATCCGCCAACTTAGCCAAGCGCTTAGCAAAAGCCGGATCATCCTTCTTCTCTCCTTCAAACTTCCTAATATTTTCTAAGAGGACAACCTGTCCAGCATCTAGATAAGTGTTTAATTTTGGATCATCAAGCTCCTTAATCAATCTCACACCAAAGAAGTTGCGAAGATACTTGGCCACCGGGGTCAAGCTCTTCTGGCCGTCACTGCCAAGATGGCCAACGAGGATGACCCTTGCTCCATTCTCTAAGAGATATCCAATTGTCTCGAGATTAGCATCAAGACGAGAAGAATCGACAACTTTCCCAGACTTAATGGGTACATTACAATCAATCCGAACGAGAACTTTCTTATCTACGAGATCTTTCTTTTTTAATTGAGTGACGATCTTCATGGTTAAGATTTACTAGCAATCTTGATAATCTCAACAAAATTTTTCGGATTGAGGGAGTCACGCCCAACCAAGAGGCCATCGGCCTGGCCCGCTCCGAGGAAATCACCGGCATTTTGGGCATTGGCCGACCCACCATAGAGCACCGGTACCGCCATCGCCTTCTTGCGACCAATAATATCTGTGAGAATTTTGCGAATAAAAATTTTGTTATGGAGAAAACCTTCTGGCGTCTCTACTCCCGTGGCATCCTTGCCTATCGCCCAGACAGGTTCATAAGCAACAATTAAACGATCAGCTAACTTTACAGGGAACCCAGCCAAATCCTTGACCAATTGATCTTGCAGAACATCGAGATAATGACATTTCTCATCACGCACTTTCTCACCAAGACAGAGGATAACACGCAGACCAGCAGTAAGAGCAGTGAGAACTTTTTTATTGATAATTTCATCAGTATCACCAGAAGCTCGTCGCTCTGAGTGGCCAATAATTACTGTTTTAATCCCCAGATCGCGAATCATGTAAGCCGAAATTCCGCCCGTCTGGGCCCCCTGATCTTGATAATGGTTATCTTGGGCCCCAATCTCAAGTTTACCACCCGTCACTAATTTCTTAAGTTCTGATAAATAAACATAAGGTGGACAGATAAGGACACTCACCCCTCGCACCTTACTAAGTGACCGTTTAATCCCACCAAAAGTGAGCTTGGCATCCTTAAGGGTAACTGGATTCATTTTCCAATTCCCCACAATAATTTTATTAGACATGTTTCCATTATAGACCAAAACGAGAATAAACAAAAAAAGAAATGGCTCAAAAAACAAAAATCTGGTAACATTTTTTGCGATTGTAAAAAATGTTACCATTATGTTAAAATAGAAATAATCATGAAACTAACTAATGAGATATTCCTCTTTTTGTCTAACCACCCAGGTAATTATAAAAACCTAAGACAGCATATGCTTGGTGACCAATTTATAGAAGAAAGGCTAGAAAAAATGTCGGCAGAGAAAAAAGAAGCTAGATCTCGAGAGAAAGTTCTAAAATCAACTCTCCATCGCCTCAAGAAAAATGGATTAATTAAGGACGATAAACAAATTTGGCGTTTAACTGCCGACGGAGTTCGAAAACTAAAAAATCAAATCGTACACAATAAGCACAGCCCACCACCTCAAACAATAGAGACGGCTAGAAAAGTTATTATCGCCTTCGATATCCCAGAAAATAAAAAGAAAAGTCGTTACTGGCTGAGAATTGAGCTCACTGGCCAAGGATTTAAGCTTCTACAAAAAAGTGTCTGGCTCGGTCCAGCTCCACTTCCGAAAGAATTTATTGACCATTTAAAAACAATGGATCTACTCCCTCACCTAAAATTCTTTGAAGTAAAAGAAACTGAAATTATCTAGAATTTCAAGCAACAACCTTAGTATTTTTTAGGGTAACATTTTTTGCGATTGTAAAAAATGTTACCC
>DAOTDH010000031.1:0-5814 GCA_035453545.1 Minisyncoccota bacterium | reverse complement strand
AACATCTCTTTTTAATTGTCGACTTAATTTTCATTTTTTATTAAAAGCGTCTAGTGATTCGACCACGACCTCCATAGTCATCTAGTACTAGTTCGACCTTATCGCCCACCAAAACTCTAATTCGATGGATACGCATACGGCCGGCCAAATAGGCTAGAACCTCTTGGTCGGTGCCAATCTTCACTCTAAATTGGGTATTGGGCAAAGCCTCGGTGACCACACCGGAAACCGTTCCTTTTTTTTCTTCTTTTTCCATTCCCAAAATGACTTGCTTATCTTAGCAGATTAGATGGCTAATCGTCAAGGTTTATTAATATTAGTCTCGACAATTATACGGTTGGGGTCAGAGGGTATACTTCTTACCCAGGGAGGAGTGAAGACAATGTTCGCAACTTGGATCATTGGGAAGTCGTTATCGAAAACAAGTTTGTAGTTACTTGAGCCAGCCAATTGGAGTTTCGCTTTGAGATCTCCAGTGTTGAAAATCCAGACCAAATGGCCAGTACCCTCAAGTTTAAAGCTAATTTTTTCAAGGCTACTGGGGTCGACATCCTCTGCGTCTATAAGGCTGAATTTGAAAGTGTCCCAGTTGGTGATATCTACCACTTCGTTGTTGTAGTCGGCAATTTGTTGTTTCGCTAAATAACTGGCTAATTCATTTTTGTTAAAAATTATCCCAGTAGCATTGGCTTTTAGAGTGAGCTCGGCTTCATCGGGTTTAGCCGGATTTTTAGAAATCTCTGGAGTAAAGCTAGCAAGGATTGCTCCAGGAAAGAGGACGTAATCTCCCGGAACTTGCGGTCCGAGTTTGGCCATAAGCGTTTCTAAAAGTTTTTTCTCGAGAGTTGTTCGAGCCTCAGCCATATCAGCCTCAGAAACTTTAGGTTGTTCGCCTTCTTCACCACCGGTCATAGCTGTTTTGCTACGAGCGTAAAATTGAGTGAATTTAGCTGAACCCTTAAAACCTGGGATAGTAAAATCAGTAACACCAATATTATACTTAGGACCTGTCTGATCCGCGACGACGGTAACCTCTAGTTGTCCTGGGGGAACAGTCACCCCCTTCTCAATGCGATAAATTAAGCCTTCTGGGGTCTCGAATCTGGTAGTAGCGACCAGAGCCTGGCTACTTTTTGTTGTGTTGTAAATGATTATCTGGCCTCGAGCCTTGGTCTTAACCATCTCTGTCCCACTAGCTGGCACACTAATCTTATCTTCAGCCTCAATATTTGAAGCCAAAGCAAATTTTAGGCCAGTTTCGCTATCTTTAATCGCTTCGTAATTATTACTAACCATTAGACGGCCTTGTTTGGGTGTAACCTTGACAGTAATTTTGGAAAAACGACTAGACAAGGCGAAACCCCCAGCGAGAATAATAGCGAGAACAAGAATTGAAACAAAAATTTTCGCGGCCATACCTATCCCTCCAGGAGCACAACAAGTCCTTGTTGACTTATAATTCGAAGTCTTAAAAGTGACTTCATCACTTTCAGCTTTTTTAATCTCAGAAGTTTTATTATTAACTTTGTTATCTGGAAAAATATCACGTAAACTTTTTTTGTTTTTGATTATATCACTCATAGTTATTGATAATTGATTAAATGGCCAAAGATTTAATTTGCTGTCTTTTATCATAGCACAGAAAAGGGCTTCTACCAAAAGAAAGCTGTTGGTAATGGTCGAGGAATTTTTCCCTACAATCTGTAGCAAGGCTTCGTGGAGAGGTTTGTCGACATAGTAGACTTTGGGTGGGGTGTGACTAACAGAAACCTGAGAAAAATCACCATTTTTGATAAAATCGGCGAATATCTTGTCGCTTGGTTCGTCACCAAAAATATAGAAAGTCTCGGGTAAGATTGTTGTCTGCAAGACTAGACGAAGCGATTCGTTGAGGCTGTTTATCCACTCGGGCGATATTTGGTCGAAAGCTAGTTCTAAGCGAGACTTGAGAAGTTTGTTGATTCGGCCAGAAGTGTAGCGATTGAGGGTACCCTCTGTTTCCGCTGGTATTGTCTGTAATGTCTTAGCCACAGAACGAATGAGAGTGCTCTTACCAATGGGGAAAGATACATGCTCGGCTAAGTAACCATCTTTGATAACAATAATATCGGTCAGTTCGTTGCCAGTATCAATAAGAATCCAATTTTTGTCTGGTAATAATTCACTAAAGACCGCATAGGTGGCATAGGCAAAAGAGTTGAAATTAATTTTAACTTCAGGGAATTCAGACTCGATTATCTCTTTGAGCCGATTGGTAACAGCAACATGACCCTCACTTTGCCAATGAGCAAGTTCGACTTCGCAGGCCATCTGACCTAGGGGTTCCTTGGCTGGGTAACCATCGAGCTTGATGGTCATTATCTCATTCTCGAGTCTGAGAAGATTACCTTTTTGTCCTCGGTCGAAACTGTAAATATCTTTTTTTACTAAACCGGCTAAGAAAGGCGGAGTAATTTCAAAAGGGGTCTTGTCTTTTGTTTTAATAATCTTGGTACTACCGATAAAAAAAGGCGCCGAGAGAAAAACAAAAATTTCTTCGGGCTTCTTGTGTCGTCCTTTGGCTAATTTCTTAACTACGGCTTTTAGTGATTGTTCTATTCCAGCTTGGAATCTATCCCAATCGGGTATCTCTTGCCACTCGACGGCCTCGCTGGTCTCATTAATCATCCTGGGCCAATTATTAATTAGGGCACCACTAACCCGCGCGCTACCAATATCGATAACACCAATAACCTCACTCTCAATCTTCTTCTTAGACGAGAACATCACCCCTTTATTATAGCAAAGAATGAGTAATAAGTAGTAAACTAATTAGAATTAAGTTGGGGATAATCCTCCCTTCTCCCGCCAGACCTCAAGTGAGCCCCGCCTACCTTGCATTGCAAAGCATTGCGGGCAGGCCGAGGTGTGGCGGGGGTGTGGATGTTATCATTTTCTGCCGGTCGTCAATTTTTGATAAGTGTTTTAACGATCGCTAAAGTGCTTATCATTGACAATAGAAATTATTTCGCGTAAAGTTTTGCAAGGTGTTTGAACTTTACATTAGAAAGGATGTGATATTATGAGTCAGACAGAAACATCTACAGAAGAAATGCTTGGAGACAAAACTCGGATTCCGGTTGGAACATATTGGTGCCAAAATGAGATGAAATATCTTGACGGGTCAGAGCTCCTCTGGGTGAAGAATACAACTTTCGCTAGAAATTTGTATTACTTGTGGCGAAGGCTGATTCTCAAAACCCCTCCCCAAAGAGATCTGGGTGGCTGGAAGTGTCCTAAATGCTATTGGAGTCCGTATCCCACTAAGAAGACCAAGTAAAATCCCATCTTCTTTTTTCGTCAACATACCGCCGGCGCTACCTAGGCCCCGGCGGATTTTTTTATTACAATACATTCTAAAAAATTAGATTATTCTAAAACCGCCTTGAGACGGCGGACGCCAGCGGAAGAGGCTTCTTCTTTAGTAATTTTGAAGTGACCAAGGTTGCCAGTGTGTTCGGCATGAGGCCCACCGCAGAATTCTTTAGACACGGCATCTTCGATCTTGTCACCAATATAATAAATCGAAACTTTGTCACCATATTTATCACCGAAGAGGTGCAAGGCCCCCGTCTTCTCGGCCTCTTCTTTGCTTAATTCTATCTGACAGACAGGCAAATCGGCTGAGATGTTATCATTTACAATTTTTTCTACCTCTCTTTTTTGCTCTTCGGTTAGTTTAGTTGGGTAAGCGAAGTCGAAACGTAGGCGTTCGTCGGTAATATTACTCCCCTTTTGCTCAACTTTATCCCCCAAGACTTGGCGCAGGGCCGAATGCAAGAGGTGGGTAGCGGTGTGATACTTGGTGACCTTTTCGCTGTCATTAGCTAGACCCCCTTTAAACCTTTGTTCAGAGCCTATTTTGGAGACAGCTTGGTGCTCGACCATTTGTCTATCGAATTTCTCCCGATCAATAGTTATCCCTCTTTCTTTGGCCAATTCTTCGGTTAGTTCTATTGGGAAACCGAAGGTTTGGTAGAGGTCGAAAGGATCTCTCCCCTTTTCGAATTCCTTAAGACCTTGAGCGAGTGTCTTCCTAAATTTCTCTTCTTCTTTATTTAGCTCAGCAAAAATTTGTTCACGATTTTTCTCTAACTCTGGATAAACTTTTTTATATTTTTCTACTACTACTTCAGCTACTTTGCGCATAACGTCGCCATCTGATTGTATTTGATTGGCAAAACGCACAGCACGACGAATAATGCGACGCAAGATGTAACCACGGTCAGTATTGGACGGAGTAACGCCGTCAGCAATCATGAAGACGGCGGTGCGTACATGGTCAGCCACAATGCGTGAGGATTTCTCGTCAAAATTAGCCACTTGTTGCTTGATTTCACTCAGTATCGGAGCGAAGAGGTCAGTATTGAAAACAGTGCTTTGACCATTAACAACCGCTGTAGTGCGTTCTAGGCCCATGCCAGTATCCACATTTTTGCTCGCTAGAGGCTCATATTTGCCCTCTGGAGTCTTATTGAACTCCATGAAGACGTTATTCCAGACTTCTATCAACCTGAAGGAATCCACGAGGTCGTTGAACTTGCCTTCAGGTTTAGCCCGCCCATCTTCACTGTTCGGGCGAACATCATAAAAGATCTCCGTATCGCCTCCGCAAGGGCCAGTATTACCAGCAATCCAAAAATTATCGTCAACTCCAAGAGGAATGATTCTCACCCCGTCTTTAATTATTTCATCTTCGCCGGCGACCTCGTTCGAGATGCCATATTTAGTAAAAACTTCTTGCCAAATTTTTATAGATTCTTCGTCACGAGGGATTCCATTTTCCCCGCCTGAGGCGGGTAAACCTTTAAAGACTGTGACATAAAATCTCGCCGGATCGAGCCCTAGACCATATTCTTTGTTAGTCAAAAAATCGAAGCTCCAAGGAATGGATTCTTTTTTAAAATAACCTGTCCCGATCCCATCTTTAGCGTCGGGATCACCAAGTGACCAATTCCCCATCATTTCAAAAAAAGTTAAGTGACGATTATCACCAACATCATCAATATCACCGGTCCGCACACATTTCTGAACGTCAGCGATTCTCCGACCATCTGGGTGCGGTTCGCCTAGAAGATAAGGGATCATTGGTTGCATGCCAGCAGTGGTGAAGAGGGTTCCATTATCTCCATAATCTGTCGGGACTAAAGAAGCCGAAGGGATAATCTGGTGTCCCCTTTCTGCAAAAAAAGATAAAAATTTCTGTCTAATTTCGTCGGAAGTCATTGCTTTCTATCTTACCAAAAATTTTGTAAATGCTAAAGGGCGGGCTTCTCTTGCGAAAAGCACGCCCTGAAAAATTAAAGCAAGATCCTTTTACTATCTCGGCCTAGCCAGATAATATCCTTGGCCAATTTAACTGGCTCAATGGACAGATCACATCGGGCACAGGTCCAGGTCCAAGAGGGACGAGCCCAAGATTTCTTGGTTACGAACAACCAAAGGACTCGTAGGATGTGGTACCATGACGATGTCACATAGTGCCGGCAATTTGGCGTTGCCTCTAAAAATATCTCGATTTCCCCAGTGGTGTTTAACCCAAAAGGAAGAACTCTGATATTTTTTTCTCCAACCCCAGCTTCTTGAAGGCAAAGCGACATCTCTGTCGCCATGTTTCGGCTGGCGCTACTACAAGCACATGTAAGGTAAAATTCAGACACTTTTTTCTGCTTGTAAAGATTTGCTGCTATAAGGCAACGGTCCTTAGTTTGGGGAGCTAAGGCTCCAGTCTTGTCTTGGCCATAGGCTAAAACGAGGCAAACGTTCTTAGGTGTC
>DAOTDH010000030.1:0-5952 GCA_035453545.1 Minisyncoccota bacterium | reverse complement strand
TAATATGCACACCATGATGTAGCTCATATTTATCTTTAAGGCCACGCAAGATAGTGATGGCATCTTCAATCGTTGGCTCTTCTACCGTCACCGGCTGGAAGCGACGCGTCAGAGCTTGATCCTTCTCAATATATTTCTGATATTCCTTGATCGTAGTCGCTCCAATTGTGCGCAACTCGCCACGAGCCAGAGCCGGTTTCAACATATTAGAAGCGTCGACAGCACCCTCGGCCGCCCCTGCCCCAACAATGGTATGGATCTCGTCAATAAAGAGAATTATTTTGCCTTCAGACTTCTCAATCTCTTTGATAATATTTTTTAGACGCTCTTCGAATTCCCCACGATACTTAGTCCCAGCTAAGAGAGTACCGAGATCAAGCGACACAATCTCTCGGTCGCGGAGAGACTCGGGCGCTTCCCCCTTAGCGATCCGAATAGCCAAACCCTCCGCAATCGCCGTCTTACCAGTACCCGCTTCTCCCACCAAAACCGGATTATTCTTCGTACGACGAGAGAGAATCTCCATTACCCGACGAATCTCGTCATCACGACCAATCACTGGATCAAGTTTGTCGGCCCGAGCCATATCGGTGAGGTTCTTGGTGAATTTCTCGATTGCCTTAGTCTTCTTCTGATTGGGGGCTGGAGGAATTTTGCCAGCCTTAATTTCTTGAATAATATTTAGCACCGCCTCACTACTAATCTTGAAGCGAGACAAAAGATCGCGTGCCGGACTAGGGACATCGAGGAGAGCCAAGAGTAAGTGCTCGGTCGAGACAAACTCCTCGTTTAGATTGTTGGCCACCTTAGCCGAAGTATCAAAAACACGTACAAGTTCTGGGGTAAGATAAATCTGATAAGACGGGCTCATCACATTACCAGCACTAGAGGCCTCAATGTTATCTAAAACATGATCAGTAAGGGAGAGAGAGTCAACCTCTAATTTATCAATAATAGAGACAATAAGACTCTCTTCTTGCAATAACAAAGCCGTCAACAAATGGAAAGGGTTGACCTGATTCTGTCCTCGCTCAATAGCGAGTTCATGGGCGCGACGGATAACTTCGCGTGCTTTGGTTGTGAAATTTTGAAATGGAGGCATAATTTATTTTTCCAAACATTAGTATCATACAATGTTTATTTAATCTGGTCAACGAGAGCCTTAAGAGTCCCCGCCGAGAGGGCATAGCCTCGAGAAATTCCGATCCCCGTGACCTCACCAGCAAGGTTGATAACTGGGCCACCGATATTATCACCGATAACCGAACCGGTACGAATAACCTCAGAACTAATCTCTGGCGTCGTGGTAGAAGTTGCGTTAACAACACCCACGACAATACCAATCATTATTTCTGGACTACCGTTGTCGACGTAAGCCAAGGAGACACTTGTCTGCCCCCCCGTTGGCACATTCTTTGCAAAAATAAGATTCTCTGTCGCCAGAGTGCTTGTCGCGACAAAACGAACAAAAGCAATATTATTGCTACTGTCACGACTAATAACTTCACCTGGGATACTAAGATCTCTCTTAACGATAGTGATCGTCTTAACTCCTTCGGGCAAATTCTTAAGAGCCGTGGCGACAATATCGTCTCGAATAAGAAAACCTGTCCCTAAGCGACTTGCTCCATTATCTGTCACGACATTCAAGCCAACAACAAACGGAGAAGCCAGACTCATCGCCTTCACAATTTGCTCACCCTCGCTTACAGTCGGAGACTCCTCCTTAACAATCTTCACAATCGTAGTGGTAGCACCAGGGATAACCCGCTCAATAACTTGATTGATCGTGTTAGTCACACCCGCCTTAGGCGATTGATCCATTAAGGTTACCGTGACAATCGCGGTAGTAATAGAGCTGACAAACATAATCAGCATAAGCAACAACAAAAACTGGCTTCGATTTAGATCTTTGATATCCATAGTTAACTAAGATGATAACACAAAATTACCAAAAAAACTACAAGTTTATTTTATTATATTTGGTGATAATTTCTTTAAGAGATTTTATAAAATAAGTGACGTCAGAGAGAGAAACTTCGCGGGGTAAACTAACTCGCACTGCGCTAGTCGCTCGATCTTCAAGACCACTTGTGGTGAGCTTGTCGAATCCACCGATAGCGCGGATAGCGTAGGAACCTTCGCCACTATCATGCGAACAGGCACTCCCCGACGAGACGGCAAAACCTTTAGCGTCTAGTTCCAGAACCAACTGCTCGCCTTCTAAATTATCAACCGAAAAATTAATATTATTAGGTAATCTATTTTCTAAACCGCCATTTATTGTTACTCCGGGAATTTTCTGCAACTCAGTGATTAATTTTTTCTGAATTTTTTCGAGACGCGCGCTTTCTTTAACTCTTTCTTTCTCGCAATTCGTTAAGGCTTTAGCCAGACCGACAATTCCCTCCACATTCAGAGTGCCAGACCTTAAACCCTTTTCCTGTCCGCCACCCAAAATAATCGGGGCAAGCAGGACTCCCCTCCTAACATAGAGTACGCCGACCCCTTGCGGGCCGTAAATCTTGGAGCCATTAAACGCAAGTAGATCAACTCCCAACTTCGCTACATTAAGATCTAAAAATCTCGGGGCCTGACAAGCGTCGGTATGAAAATAAGGGAGGCCTGCCCCAAGCGTGGTCGAAGGATTAGCCTTTCTAAACTGACGGATAATTTTAGCTATCTCTCTAATTGGCTGGATAGTACCAATCTCATTATTGGCCATCATGACTGAAACAAGGAAAGTGTCTTTAGTTAAAGATTCTTTTAATTCTTTTAGATCGACTTGGCCGGTTTTATCAACTTTTAGATAAGTAACCCGAAAACCTTTTCTCTGCAAATGACGACAAGGTTCCAACACGGCCTTGTGCTCAATAGCAGTGGTAATGATATGACCAGGTTTCGATTTGCCCGATGTGAGAAATGCGACTTCAAGTGAGCCCGAAGTCGTTTTTCGCACATCGGGTCGAACACCAACCGCTTCAGCCAAACCCAAAATCGCTAAATTATCCGATTCAGTCCCAGAACCCGTAAAAATAATCTCATCCGGGTGAGCCTGAAGAACCTCGGCAATCTTAGACCGCGCTTCTTCAACCGCCTTCTCGGCCATCAAACCCTCTCGATGGATACTCGCCGGATTATTAAACCCCGCCGCCGTATCCCAAAAAATTCTTTTTGCTTTAGCCATAATCTAAATCATAGCAAAAATTCATGAACCCGCCAGACCTTGAGGTCTGGCAGGGGTCAGGCTATAATAGGGCAATGATCGATTTAAACATTTTATTTATTGTCACTGTTGGCTTCATCGCCATCGCCCTTTTTTCTCTTATCAGACTTTTTATCCTTGATCGCCGACTGTCCAATCTCCTCACAGGTAAACGAGGGGGTGATCTCGAACATGTGATTGAAGAGTTCGTGAAGACCGCTCGTCGTCTAGACGAACGCACCAAACTAATCGCCCAAGAAATTGATAATATCAACGGGCGTCTCGCTAAAGCCATACAGAAGGTCCACACTGTCCGCTACAACCCCTTCCGTGATCAAGGCGGGAACCAGAGCTTCGCCACCTGCTTTATGGATGAGAACGGCGACGGCCTCGTGATCTCTAGTCTTTACTCTCGCGACAAAGTTAGCGTCTATGCCAAACCGCTCAAAGACGGCAAGTCCGAATATGAGCTCTCTCAAGAAGAAAAAGAGTCTATCGACAAGGCCTCAAGTTTGTAAAATAACGCTTTTTCTGGTTTAATTAGTTCTTATGACTAAAACCGGTTTAAAAACTGATATTATTGAGCGTTCTCCCGTTATTGCAGTAATGGGTCATGTTGATCATGGCAAATCTAAACTCCTCGATTACATCCGCAAGACCAATATTGTTGAGAAAGAAGCTGGCGGAATCACCCAAAATACCAGCGCCTATGAAGTAAGCCATAGCCAGAAGAAAATCACTTTTATCGACACCCCAGGGCATTCCGCTTTTACCACCATGCGCGAGCGCGGAGCTCAAATTGCTGATATTGCTATCCTTGTCGTCTCAGCCGAAGAAGGGGTAAAAGCCCAGACTCTAGAAGCCTTAGAATCTATCAAGGAGCACAACACCCCCTTTGTCGTCGCTATTAATAAAATCGATAAACCAACGGCTAATATTGAGAATACTAAACAAAGTTTGGCCGAGAACAACGTCTTCGTCGAAGGTTATGGTGGTAATGTCCCGTTCGCCCTTATCTCAGCCAAAGAAGGAACAGGGGTAAACGAGCTCTTAGATCTTCTTATTCTTGTCTCAGAGATGGAGGAACTTCGAGGAGAGACCAAGGCCCCAGCCGAAGGCTTCGTACTAGAGTCACATCGTGATCCTAAGGTAGGAATTACGGCCACTCTAATTATTAAAAACGGCACACTTAAAAATACTGATTTTATCGTCGTGGGCAATGAAGTTACGAAGATAAAACGTCTGACTGATTTCTTAGACAAACAAGTCAAGGAACTTAGTTTTTCGGCACCAGCCAAAATTTTTGGCTTCAACAAATTACCTCAAGTTGGTTACCCTTTCAAAGCTTTTGCTGATAAAAAAGAGGCCGAGTGTTTTGCTGCCTGCCACCAAGAAATTAGCTGTGATTGTGAGCCGTTAAAAAAAGAAGCAGGGCAAGTAGTTTTACCCATCGTCATCAAGGCGGATGTGGCTGGCACTTTAGAAGCGCTGGAGAAAGAATTAAGAAAGTTTTCGGTAGAAAAAGTCGCGCTAAATATCATTGACCGAGGCGTGGGAACAATCACCGAAAATGATGTGAAATTGATCCAAGCCTTCCCCGAGGCCCGAATTATTGGCTTCCGCGTCAAGGCCGAAAAAAGCGCCGTCACTCAAGCCGAGAAAGCCGGTATCACTATCCAAACTTCGGACATTATCTACAAACTCTCCGAATGGTTAGAAGAAGAGATGAAAAAAATCGCCCCGAAAGAAAAAATTGAGGAAACTGTGGGTCGGGCCAAGGTTCTCAAAACTTTTAGCAAAGACAAAGACAAGCAAATTATCGGCGCCACCGTCGTCTCTGGAACAATTACAACCGGCAAGAATATTAAGGTTATCCGCCGCGAGTTAGAGGTTGGCCGAGGCAAAATTCTTGGCCTCCAAATGCAGAAGATTAAAGCTAACGAAATTACCGAAGGTAACCAATTCGGTGGCGAAATCGATGCCCGGATCGAGATTGCTCCGGGTGATTACTTAGAGGCTTTTGAAACGGTAATAAAATAGTAAGGAAATGACACACCGTCAAGAAAAAGTAGAAGGCCTTCTGCAAGAAATTATCGCTAGCTATCTAAGCAAAGAAGCCGGAACAAAATCATTTATCACCGTTACCCATTGCGACATCAAACCTGACTTGAAGAAAGTGACGGCCTTTATCTCTGTCTTCCCGCCCGAGCACGAGGCAGAAGCCCTAAACTTCGCCAAGCGTCAGAGACCCGCTATTCGTGAACTGTTCAAACAAAAACTCACCATAAAGACGATCCCCTATCTCGAAATTGAAATTGATGAGGGCGAAAAAAACCGCCAAAAAGTAGAAGCGATTTTCAATAATCTTTAAACTATGATAGATTATTAAAACTCGGGCCTGGTCGCCAAGTGGTAAGGCAAGAGTCTGCAAAACTCTTATACGGCGGTTCGATTCCGCCCCAGGCCTCAATTGTTTTTTGAAAATTAAATAAGCAAAAAATAAAGGAACACGAAACTTACCATGATTGATTTACGTGTTCCATATTGGTATAATAGTTTAATGCCAAGAATAAGAACGTGGAAAAATGAGGACTTAATTGAGGCTGTAGAAAAGTCGACAAGTTATCGGCAAGCCTTAAAAAAATTAAAATTAAAACCAACGGGAGGAAATTACGAACAAATAAAAAAATACATCAAAGAGCTTGATCTTGATACCACACATTTCACTGGTAAAATATGGAATAAAG
>DAOTDH010000029.1:0-6154 GCA_035453545.1 Minisyncoccota bacterium | reverse complement strand
ATAAAAGATAGCCAAGTCCTTTGGGCTAAAGCTATCAGCCCTCTCTCTCCTGAAGAGTTCATAAGACAAATCAAAAATAAAAAAATAGTAGCGGTCAGACGCCGAGCCAAGATGCTCTTCTTAGACTTAGAAGGCAAAAAAGCTCTCGCCGTGCATCTTAAGATGACGGGGCAATTAATTTTTGCCCCTTACCAAGGACTCTCCTTGGGAGCCTCTAAAGGAAAGTCTTTGATAAGGGGTGGCCACCCCGATGACCAAATGAACGAGAAACAACCATCCAAGTATACAAGAATAATTTTCGAATTCACCGATAAGTCTAGACTCTACTTCAACGATCTACGAAAATTCGGTTGGATTAAGTTGGTAAATGACGAGGAAATGGGAACCCTCGTGAGTAAAGTTGGCCCCGAACCTCTCTCCCCCGCCTTTACCCCTAAACTCCTCGCTAAAATATTTAATAAGTATAAAAACAGAACAATTAAACAAATTCTCTTAGACCAAACCTTAATCGCCGGTATTGGTAACATCTATGCCGATGAAGCCTGTTTCTTATCCAAACTTCTACCAACAAGAAAATCTAACACCCTGAAACCCGCCCAAATAAAAACTTTGCGTGACAACATCGTAAAAGTGCTGAAACTTTCTATCCAGAAGAAGGGTACCTCTTCACGTAATTATAGACGAAGTGACGGCTCGTTGGGTGGCTTTGTCCCCTATCTTAATGTCTATGGCCGAGCCGGCCAGCCGTGCAAGGTTTGCAAAAAACTAATCCAGAAAGCTCGCCACGCTGGCCGTGGCACTCACTTCTGCACCCATTGCCAGAAATAACTAAAATTCTAGACTAGCTTTGGCCATCACAGCCAAGGCCAATTGGCGAGAACTCTTCAGTACAAAGAGCGAATCGGACAGCACTAGTAGCGGCGAGCGAAAAGGTCCCGACTTCATGTGATGACCTTTTTATTTAATCATAAATTCCATGGTCACCAATGGAATGAAGATATATCTCCCTCTTCGAACCATAACGAAATATGACTCGGATTCTCATATCAACAGAAAAAGCGTAATAATTGGACAACGAACCATGAAGCTTGTGAGTTTTTAATTGGGTAGAAAACTGATTTTCTTTAAAGATTTCAATCTTTTGATCCGCTAAGTCTTGTATCTCAACGTTTAGTTTCTTATATTCCCGAGCGAATTTGCTAGTGTAAAAAATCTTCATGCTCCTAGCGAAGATCTTTAAGTGACTTTAACAACTTAGCCTTGCCGGCCAAAACTTCTTTGTGGCTTTTTTCAAGTTCAGCAAAAAGTTTAGCTTCACGATAAGCTCGCAAAAGTTGGCGAAAAAATTCACTTTTAGAAGCAAAACCGCCTTCTTTAATTTCCCTGTTAACTTCTTTTAATAAATTAGGGGGTAATGAGATATTTACAACACTACGCATATCTTTATTTTAATTAGGCTAGTAATACTGTAATACATTGTATTACAGTTAGTTTAAATGTCAAGAATTCGGAAGAGAGCCACACCCGCCGAGACTGCGACATTGAGCGACTCTTTATCTCCTCGCATGGGGATCTCGGCGATAATATCGCATTTGTTTAGAATACTTTTAGACAGGCCCGTAACTTCGTTGCCGAAGATAAAAGCGGCTTTCTCTTTAATTTCCTGCCTGCGCAGGCAGGAAATTTTTTTATAATCTACTGAGTTCTTAGCTTGTTCAATCGCGATAAGGGGGAAGCCTTGTTTTCTTAATTTAGTTAGCAAGCTCGAGACACTCTTAACCTTCTCCCAAGCAAGAGTCTTCTCCGCCCCTAAAGCAGTCTTCGCGATCTGTTTATCGGCTCGGCCAAATTGGTCGACGGGGGCGGGTGTGTAACCCGCCAAATAAATCTTGTTCACACCACAAGCATCAGCCGTGCGAAAGATGGAGCCCACATTTAGGGCACTTCGGATATCTGGCAAGACGACGACAATTGTTCGAAGTCCAACTTCCGGGCTCCTCGAAGTTGGACTTCGAACAATCTTGTTTTTTGTTTTTTTATTTTTTACCACCATATTTTATTACTTTACTACTATTACCACTTTTATGCTAAAATACCAACATGTTAAGTTTGTGGCCAGAGTTATATAATTTTGCCTATTTGGGCCCGTTAGGTCTACGCCTAGCCTTGGGGTTAATCTTCTTGAGGCAAGCCATCTTAATCCTCTGGCGTCCCAATCTCCTCGGATTACCGCTAGCTAGATTAATTGGATTATTCGAAATCGTCTTGGGTGCTCTGGTAATAATCAGCCTCTGGCTTCAACCTGTTCTTATCCTAGTCTTACTAGAACTAATTGGTTATTTCTTTCTTCGTAAACTTATCGGCTCGAAATTAGCTTGGTCTTATACCGAAATTTTCCTTCTTATGGTTATCACCCTGTCTCTTCTTGTCCTTGGCCCTGGTTTGCTAGCATTTGATTTACCGCTATAATTTGTTATTATTCCTAAGTCCAAGAAATAAGCCCTGTTAGCTCAGCTGGTAGAGCAGCTCCCTTTTAAGGAGACGGTCGGGGGTTCGATTCCCTCACAGGGCACTACTTCGTCAAGACTACTAGCATGCAAGCACTATTAGATACTTAAAATTATCTTCTCGAGGCCAAATTCAAATTCGTCGGTGCCGAGGAAATTCTCGTGATAGAGATCCACGAAGCTCGTCGAAAGTTTAATTAGTTCTTCACGAGAAAAAGTCTTAGAAGCAGTCTTAGCCTTGGTCAGCGGGTAAGGTTTCATCTTCAACTTGTTGATATCTTTGGTATTCTTAACCAGCAAAAGATTATTAACCGCCCAAATTAACTTCCACAATATCTCTTCTGATGAAATCCCATGCATTAAGGCCTCTTGATACAAGGCCCAGGCCCGATTCTTATTCTTGGCTGTGAAGGCGTCGGTGATGGAGAAAATATTAAAGCCACCATGCTTACTTAACTCCCCTTCCTTCTTCTCGAAGGTTTGCGTCTTAACTGCCAACTTCTCAAGTTTTGCCAAAATCTTGGGAGGAAGATTGTTCTCAAGAAAAATAAAAATATTCTCTGACTTTGCCGCCAATTCGACCCAACCTATTTTATCTCTTTTTTCTTCTTTTTCCTCCCCCTCATTTTCAAATTCTTTATTTTCTTTTATTTTTTTGTCTGGGCTTAACAAATTATCACAGGCTATAATAAACTTCTGATAGAACAAGCCTTGGCCCTTAGTTAGCTCTTCTAGATTTTCAATCTTAAAATTTTCGGTGGTGAGACGAAAAAGACTCGCCTCAGGACTCTTGACCAAGAGCGAATTAATAATCGCGTCAAATTTGTCGCGACTCTTTATTTCATCATTACCATAGAATAAATAAATCATAATAAGTTAGACTTCAAGAACAATACCTATCGGGCAATGATCCGAGCCAAGCACCGTGTCTCTAATAAAAGCATCTTTGATATTCTTCTTTAATTTTTCGCTCACGAGAAAATAATCTATGCGCCAACCGATATTCCGCGCTCGCGCCATCATCCGATAACTCCACCACGAATATTGTACCTTCTCGCCATGGATTAATCTAAAGGTATCAATCAAGCCATGTTTGGTAAATTTATCCATCCACTGACGCTCTTCGGGGGTGAAACCAGCGTTACCAACATTATCTTTTGGTCTGGTTAAATCAATTTCTTCATGAGCCACATTAAAATCGCCACAAGTGACGACTGGTTTTTTCTTTTCTAGCTTTTTAATGTAGGCCAACCATTTCTGATTAAAATCTTCTTTAAAATCTAAGCGAGTTAGTTCATGCTGAGCATTAGGAAAATAAGTCGTCACAAAATAAAACTTCTCGAACTCCAGCGTTAGTACTCTGCCTTCACTATCTTTCCCCTCTTCCTGTTTTTTCGAACCTGGCACCGCAAAGCCTCGGCTTGTAGCACCGGGTTCAATTTTCGAAAGTACTGCAGTCCCCGAATACCCCGGTCTTTTGGCATGATGCCAGTATTCATTGTAACCAGCAAAATCAAACTCCTCTTCGGCTCGCGCCACATCATTAATCTTAATCTCTTGCAGGCCAACAATATCTGGCTTCTCCGCCTTCAGCCAATCGGCAAGGCCATTACGCACCACCGCGCGAATCCCATTCACATTCCACGAACAAATTTTTAGTTTTGTGGGCATCTATTTGAATTTAGATAAAATTTTAAAATCTTTCTTAAGAGTTGGGAGAAGTTTCTGATTATAAATTGTGGCGGCAGGATGGTAGAGCGGGACTATATATACCTTACCATAAGTGCTCTTCCCCTCAAAAACTTTCCCGTGCAATTCGCCAATAGGTCGACTAGCCTCAACCAAACCAAATTTCTCTAAAATATATTTAGTCGAGTAACGACCAAGGGTCGCGATCACTTGCGGTTGGATAATATCAATTTGTTGATCCAAAAACGGGCCGTAAATCCTTATCTCCTCGGGCAACGGATCCCGATTATTCTGTGGTCGATCTTTAACAATATTAGTGATATAAACTTCTTCTCTCTTTAAGCCCGCTTCAGCCAACAAGTTGTCAAGAATCTTACCCGCCGAACCACAAAAAGGTCGACCCGTCTTAGCTTCATTCCGTCCAGGAGCTTCACCCACAAACATAATTTTGGCCAGATGACTCCCCTCTCCAATCACCGGCAAATAGTTATTCGTTGTTCGATAGATATAAAGTGGTGACTCCGTTAAGGTCACCACTTCGTCACGAATTTGTCTTAATAAATTATCTCGATCGTTAGATTTCTTCAGCAACATTTTCTTTTTTCTCTCCTTCTATTTCCTCAGCACAAGTAGCAGGACAAATATTCTTAACTAACATACTCTGGAGATAATCACGCTCAATAATCCAGAGAACAGTAAAGACAAAGAGAGTTAAACCTGTGGCAAAAAGAGCAATCGGATAAAGGCCAAAACCACAGGCCATCCCTACCCCAGCCGAAACCCATACTCCCGCCGCCGTCGTGATCCCCGTCAATTGTGAACCACGCAGAACAACAAGACCAGCCCCAATAAAACCGATGCCGACGATAATCTGAGAGGCCATACGGAGAGGATCGAGACCTGTCATGTAACTACTAGAGGTAGCAATAACCATCTGAGAAATTGTGACGAAGAGGGCCGAGCCAAGACTAACAAGAGAATAAGTTCGCATACCGGCGGTCTTACCCGCCAAACTTCGCTCGATACCAAGTGTCGCCCCTAGGACAACGGCCATCAAGAGGCTAAGAAATAATTCAAAATAACTAACAAAAAATTCCATATTTACTCTATAATAGGTAAATTATAAACTTCTATCTAACAAAAAACAATCCGCTCTTACGAACGGATTGTTTGAAAGACTGTATTTGTGAGACTATTCGGCAACTTCAGGCTCAGCGACAGGCTCCTCAACCATAGGAACCTCGGCCTCTGGAGTGACAACAGTATCAGTGGTGACAGTAGCTTCTTCGGTGGTGACAGCTTCTTCACCAACTGGAGCTGGACTCTTGGCCTTGTACCAGACAACACCAACAATAATTAGAATGATGATGACGGCAACAATGATGTAATTTTTCATTTAAAAATCAACAAAAGGTTAATAAACGACCTTTATTTTTGGTTTGCAAAATCTTATTGCCCTTTAATGGTACATTTTTAAAGGGGAAAAATCAAGTTTTACCCTTTGTGGATAAACCCCCACACCAATCAAAGTATTTTTGGGAAAAGTGCCCTTAAGGCACAATACTTTGATTGGTGTGGGGGTAAAGTGGTCTTATTTTTTAGGCTTATTTCTTGAATTCTCCCCAACGGGAGCCGAAAGCAAAGGAGACTTCAAGAGGTACACCTAATTCGACAACTTTCTCCATCGCTTCCTTGATAAGAGGCAAAACCTTCTCTCTTAAGCCAAGCTTAACCTCAAAGATGAGCTCATCATGAATCTGAAGTAACAAGAAGGCCTCGCTGGAGAGACCGGCCTTGCTAATCACTCGGTCGGCTCGGACCATTGCCAACTTAATAATATCAGCGGCTGTCCCCTGCAAGGGAGCATTCAAGGCCATACGTTCGGCCCCAGCCTTAATTTGCGGTAAGGGAGAATGAAGAGCGGGAAGGTAACGTCGGCGACCAAACAAGGTCTCGGT
>DAOTDH010000028.1:0-6871 GCA_035453545.1 Minisyncoccota bacterium | reverse complement strand
AGCCACCTTGCGCCAGCCGACAAACAAAATGTAGAGAAGCGTGAACAAGAGAAGAAGGAGAGGAACCAACACTGACAGAATTATCACCAAATTATTGCCCCAACGATAAAGCGAGACCCCAGTCAAAGGCGAAATAATGTTAAAATCAATTTTCTTCTCTAATTTGTTGCCCGCCTGATCAACCGCTCGGACAACGAGAACGTGATGGCCCGAGGAAAGAGCGGGAGTCTCATAAAGATGCGCCTTATCGGCCAAAATTACTTCGGGCCTCAAGTCGTCAACGACAAATTCATATTGACTCAAACCAGAAAGTTCGTCTGACCCGTCAAAAACAAAACTGGTCTTATAATTAAGATCGGCCAATGTCTTCTCCTCAACTTCGAGACGATTGGGGGCGAGGCTGTCGATCTTAACAGCAAAGTGTGTGGTCTGACCCCAACCTTTATCATTTTTAAAACGAAGGTGGAAATACCAAACGCCGTCAGGCACCTTATTCTCAACAGTATAATCATCAAAAAGACCACTACTCTCAACACCAGCACTCGTATTCTTCTTGTCATTGAAGACAAAACTGACGGCCGTGACATCATCTGGTAAAGACCAAGAGAATTTGGGATAACTACTACTATACCACTTGGTCTCGTCAAAGTGAGTAGAGGAAGAAATAAGAGGGGCCTCAGGCACAGAGCCAGATTTCTTCGCTGGGACAATGGGGGTAACTTCATCTTCAACTGGGACAAGCTCCAGCTTAGGCGCTAAAGCTTTAACCAGAATAACGGCTTGACCCAACTTCTGAAGAATACTCGTACCGGCACCATCATTGGCCAAGACCGAACCATCGGCAAAAGTGAGGTTGGTCGAACCAACTTCTTTAGCCTTGAAATTGACAGTAAGAATAGTCCCCGCACCACCAGTAAAACCAGGGTTCAAAATAGCCCCTTCAAAATTAACTTGCCCTTTAGCATTAGAAAAATCTGGTTCAGTCACCCAAAGATTAACCACCGAGCCGGTCTTGGAAAGCGAAACAACTTGAAGTTTGCTGGGATTGAAAGCTAGCACCCCTGAAACAGCATTGGCTGATTGGTCAGGTGTCGCCACCACCACCCGCGCCGAGAATAATTCGCCAACCGCGACCTCGCTCTTGTTGACACTAATCTTAAGATCGGCAGCCAAAGCGAGCCCAGGACAGAGGATTAAAATTAAAAAGAAAAATTTAAAGTACTTCACAAAATATATTAACCTTATAATTATACATTGCGTTCGGGATAATTGATATCATTTTTTATAAAGTTTTCCACAGGTCGTTCAAGATCTGAGGTCTGAGAGAAACGAGGACGTTTAATTTCGACACCACTAACCACAACCGAAGCCCCAGCCGAAAGCATTACCGGATAGTCTTGTGTGAGAGTTGGGTTACCTAAAGCCTCAACTGTCACGAGAGAAAAATGTTGGAAACCAGCCGGCAAGTTGTCCAAAGAAAATTCAAAAACACTGTCGGCTCCCGGCTTCGTCTCGGCGACAATCTGACCATTACGCAACAAAACCACCGCTTGAGTTGCCTCTGACCGACCACGGAAAACAATCTTGGCATTAAGAGGAGAGACCCCCGATGATAATTGGGAAGAAGACAAAGACACACGACGAAAACCTCGAAGCAAGAAGAAAAGAACAAACAAAATAAGCAAAACAACAAAACCGCTTGTTAGAATTATAAAAATGATCCCACTATCTTCGGAGTTAAGCAAACCCAAATTAAACCAATCAGCTGGTCTAATTTCGAAGTTAATTGTCTCTTCAATACTATTACCCGCCCGATCAGTAACAATAATACCAAACTGATGAGAACCAGATATCTGATCAAGAGTCTCGTAAGTATCCGACCCAAAAGGAAGACGTCCAACAATCAGACCGTCAATGCTAAATTGATAATAATCAATCCCCGACTGACTATCATTGGCAGAAAAAGAGAAACGAGCACGTCTCGGATTACCAGAAGCAACCTCGATAATTGCCAATTGCTCGGGCGGAGTCTTGTCTGTCTCCAAAGTTGTCGTAGCAATCGGAGACTTAATTAGAGGCGGAGATAAGACCGGCGAGACCGAGGCTGGTTTGGTTGAAGCCGGCACGATAGTAAGAGAGAGTTGCCCAAGTTTCTGCAGAATATTTGTGCCAGCGCCATCATTGGCCAAAATTGAACCGTTAGCAAAATTCAATTGGGCTGTCCCTGTCTGACGCGCTTTAAAATTAATAGTAAGAATTACTCCGGCCTTACCCGTATAACCGGGATTGAGAATTACTCCCTCAAAATTGACTTGCCCATCTCCATTATAATAAGCCGGTTCTTGCACCCACATATTAACGACCGAGCCTGTCTTGGCCAGAGAACTTACCTGCAACTTATCATTAGGATAACTAACAACTCCCGAGACAGCATTAGAAGACTGATTGGGACTAGCGACATAAATTTTGACAGGGATAGTCTCCCCCACTTCGTAAGTATTCTTGCTGGCCGATAAACCAAAATCAGCCGCGTAAGCCAAAGTGCCCAAGCTACTTAAGAGACCCAAAATAACCCCTATTATAAAAATTTTCTTCCCCACCAAAAACATACGCTCAAGGCGCTAATAATAATTATAATCCAAAACCACCAGAATTGATAAAACTTCTTCTCTTGATCTAAACCGACAACAAGAACATTGCCCGCTCGATCAACGGCTTTAACATAAACATAACTAGATAAGGACTGATCCTGAAGCCGATAAGGACTCTGCGCCTCTTGCCAAGCTACCCCCGTCTCGAGCGAAGTCTGATCTTTTAATTTTAATTTAGTTTTACTCTCGGCGACAAAATATTTGGCCACACCCGAGCCCTTATCAGTAGTATTAAAAATGAGATAAGACTGACCATCAAGGAACTGATTGTCCTGACTAAGAAGAGGCTGGAAATCTTCAGGTGGAAGTTGATCAAGACCAGTCAAGACGTCAAGCTGGCTGACAATTTGGGCAGAAGGGGAAATAATGGCCGTCGGAATAATTTGGCCCAGGCCATCATTACGCAAAACTTCAATCTTTTTAATCTGAACATGTTTAAGAAAATCTTGATCCTCACCCTTAGTTTTGAAAATTAAAGAAATAATTCTCCCTGTCCCACCAAAACCACCAGGAACAATTCCCGCAAAGGAAACAGGGGTAGAACTTCCTGCTCGTGGAAACTCAAGCCAGAGCGGAATAATGGAATTAGCATTAGAGATAGAATCAAGATCCAAGTAGGTTGCATCATAAGACAGAACCCCCGAGACAGCGTTGACTCGCTCTGACCCCGTATCAAGACCGAGGGTAACAACAAAATCATCACTGGCCAGCTCTTGACTCCCAGCAAAAAGAAAAACATCAACAGTGGGTACCGCTAGGCTTTGCCTCGCGGTACCAAAGACAACAACCAAAAAAAGACTAGCAATAATCAACCGACAAATCGCAACTTTTTTCAATTTTTTATTTAGACTTTTGTTCATAAAAATATTCTTTTAGCATCAAAGGTCCATGAAATGGACTTTCACTATTCGACTACTACCCGGTCCAATAATACGCCATGATACTAAAATCAGTTAAATTAAGTTTGCCATCGCCGTTTAACTTCGCCTTTTCTAAAGCCAAGAAAGTCGCCGTGAGCGGTCGCTTATACCAATAAGCCGCAATAGAGAAATCGACAAGATTAACCTTACAATCATCATTAAGATCACCCCGCCCAGGACAAACTTGGGTCTTAGCATCAGCTAAAATATTCTCGGTTCCCACTTTAAACCCAGCCGTTGGACCAAAAGGACTGATCTCGTTGGCTAAAGTTGCTTTGGACTTAGCCGTGTGGCCTCCCATCTCTAATCCCACCGTATCTAAATTATAAAGATAAGCTCCTGACTTATCGGTCACGGCTTGAGCAAAAATCTGGTTATCAGAATTAACCGCGATTGTGACCTTACCGCTAGGAACACTCTGGCCAAAAATGGCAATATTATCGCCCTGTTTGACCTGTTGCTTATCTACGGCAATGGACGGGGCAATAAAAATTCCACTAACCAAAATGGAAGCCCCTTCAGTGAGAGTTACAGGGAAAGTTTGAATTAAAGATTGCCGACCAGCACTATCAATTGAATTAACTCCAAAGTTGTAGGCTCCAGCAACCAAATTCGCGATAGAAATATAAAAATTAGCATCAGGACCGGCCTTAGTTGTTGCCACTAATTGTCCATCTTTGAAAAGAGAAACGCTACTAAGAGGAAAGGCTCGACCAGAGAAAACAACTCTGGCTCCACCACTCGGCGTTGTTCCGCCTCCACCACCGCTACCACCGCCACCACCTGGAGAAACTGGGGTTGCAACCGGCGTAGCCGAAACTTGAGTCGAAGTGGCGACATAATTGCCCAAGGCATCCTTAACTTTAATAACAAAATAATAAGTTGTGCCATTGCTCAAGCTAGTCTTCACATAACTAGTGCTAAGGCCCGCATCAATTAGACTATAAGGCCCGCCCGAGGCGCTTGACCAACCGACAATATAGCCACCAGCGTTCCAACCCAGGAGCCCTGTCGCTGTCGTCCAAGATAAAGAAACTTGACTATCTCCCGCCGAGACGGAAACAACAGGGGTGCTAATAATTGGGAAATAAAGTAAGCCACTGCGTAAAATAAAATCAGTGGCTTGACTTTGTCCAATACTAAATTGAGAAATTAGACCATCAAGCTTGAAATTACTAGAAGTAGAATAACCGGCTGGAGCGATGACTCCTTCGGGAATTTGGTAACTAGCCGAACTCGCCGAATCAGCCAAACCAAGACAAGGACTAATTAAGAAAAAAACGGCGAGCAAAAAATAAATTTTCCTGAGACTTAACACTCTCCAATTATAAACTATCTCCAAACAAAAAACCAAGAATTTTACTTCTTGGTTTCGATGTGGGTAGTGTTCTTTTTGCACCACTTACAATATTTCTTGAGCTCAATTTTGCGCTCAACTTTCTTCTTATTTTTGCGGGACCAGTAATTAACCCGCTTGCAGGTCTTACAACTTAGTCTGATGAGAAAATCTTGTGACATAATTTATTATTTTTAGCTCTCTAAATATAACCTAAATCGCAAAAAAAAGCAATTTTTAAACAAAAAACACCCCAGGTTCGTGACAAAGCACGAACCCGGGGCAAATTCCGGCTAGACCTTAATTGAAAGATCAGCCTGACCTTTAAGCCAAGGGAAGATTTCCTCCCGAGTACGCCAGTATTCTTGAAGGTAATCGTAAATCAACGCAATCAAGAGGTTTTCAGGTTTACCATCAATTTGAACAGATAGTATTGTCCAATTCCCCTGGTCATTAACTAAGGAGTCATGCACCCGGAAGGTAACAGACCCATTACAAGGCAGAACCATTGTTATAGTACCAGAACCCTTAGGTCTAGCCTGAAAAGGAAAAAAGTACTCGCCACGGGCACCTTCCATTTTAATAAACTTAGCAAGTTCTTGATCAACAAGAGTATTCGGTCTCTGTACTGGACAATAAGATAATGCATATCTTAGTTGTGGTTGCCCCACTATCAACTGACTATCTCTCTCCATGCTAAACACCTCCTTTCCTTTCAAAGTTAAAAGTTGAATGTTCAATCAGACCCAATTAATTATTAGCACTTCTCCCACTAAAAAGCAAAGAGTAAAGCAGTTTACCCGCTCCTGCGCACAAAATAAAAAAACGGCCGAAACCGTTTCTTTATTTTGTGCGCAGGGAGGGATTCGAACCCCCGTAGGCTAATGCCGTCTGATTTACAGTCAGATGCGATTGACCACTCCGCCACCTGCGCAATTATTTATTAACTTTTTAAAGGCCTCCCCACCCTTATAACTTTTTATCTGTTTTTCTCTAGAAAAAGCTGTTGGACCATCAGTTCAATTTACAGTCAGATGCGTCCCGCTTATAGCGGGATAAAATTGACTTCACCCCGCCGTGGCGGGGCAAGCTCCGCCACCTGCGCAATTATTTAATTTTAGAACTCTCTAATCTTAAAACAAAAACTAAAACACCGCAACCGCCCGCCACACCTCTGGACAGCCTCTCGAGGTCTGGCGGGGGGAGAGAAAGGAAAGGTCTGGCGAGGAAAGTGAGGTGGTGTCTATTTCGCAATCTGCGAACGAGGTCGAACCTTAGACTTAAGAGCTTTGGTCAATTCGACAGTTGGGGCACCATCTTTGAGACCAACAGTGACAATTCCCCCACCATCAATCTTGCGACCGATAATAAACTGGGCCACAGCATTAAGAATTTTGCTCTGAATTAAGCGCTTAAGCGGGCGCGCGCCATATTCTGGGTTATAACCTTCGCTCGCTAGGAAATTCATCACTTCCTCCGAAATTTCTAATTTAATCCCCTTCTTGGCCAGGCGGTCTCGAACAATATCTAATTGTAAATCAACAATCTCCCGTAAAACTTCTTTGGACAAAGGATTGAAGACGACAATCTCATCGAGACGATTAAGGAATTCTGGTCGGAAGTGGTCACGTAAGTTTTCTTGAATCTTATCCTTCACTTCACCATAAGCAAGTTCACTAGAACCATTAGCAAAACCAATACGCTGATAATTCTTAATAAACTGGCTCCCGATATTAGAAGTCATAATAATAATAGTATTCTTGAAATTGACGGTACGTCCCTTCGCATCGGTCAAGCGACCATTATCAAGAACCTGAAGTAAAATATTGAAGACTTCCGGATGCGCCTTCTCTACCTCATCGAAGAGTAAGATAGAATAAGGTCGATGTCTAACCATCTCGGTGAGATTGCCACCCTCCTCATAACCAACATAACCGGCCGGCGCGCCAATCAACTTAGACACC